>NZ_JBHUOX010000007.1:0-213647 GCF_042686245.1 Pontibacter toksunensis
ATATTGGGACTATGGCAGTGAGGGCAGGTGGTCATATGAAGTAAAGGTTTGGCGATCTCTATTTCATAACACCTGCTTCTCATTGCTAATTCCTCAATATGACCATCCTTACTTTTAGTACACTACCAATTTTTAGCCAAAGCAGGAAATTTGAAATTTGCTGGGATGCTTCTTCTTGATTTACAGGCTATAAGATTAAAATTACAACCACACATCCGGGTAGAGTATGTACAGTTAGTTCATTTTAAACAAAGATAGTAGCCTGCATGTACGTGACGCATGAGCCACCTATCAGAACCCTTTCTCCATTATCTGTGCAAAATAACTTACCTGTTCTCGAGGAAACCTGCAATGCGGTTAACTGCTTCTTGTTCAGCTGCCTGCTCCAGTAGGGGATGAGGGAGCAATGAGCGGAGCCAGTGACAGGGTCTTCGAAGATGCTTGCCTGTGGCGTAAAGAAGCGGGAAACAAAATCAACGGAATCTCCTTTTGCGGTGGCAATAATACCTCCAGGGTCCAGGTTAATCCTGTCTAAGATGGCCCTGTTTGGCTGTAGTGCCCGCACTGTTTCCTCACTGTCGTACACCAGCACATAATCCCTTGCCTTCAGCACTTTGAGTGGCTTTACTCCCATACCTTCCTTTATTTCTTCCGGAAGTTCGGCGGCAAGTGGCATGCGCGACGGAAAATCAAGTATGAGCAAGTCATTTTGCCTGGTAACGGTTATGTTGCCGCTGGCCGAGCTGAACGTGACTTTGTCTGCAGGAAAACTTAAATGCCGGAAGATAACATGTGCAGCTGCCAGCGTAGCATGCCCGCACAAGTCCATTTCAATTTCAGGTGTAAACCACCTAATGCTATACTGCCCTTGTTCCGGGGAGGGAATAACAAAGGCAGTCTCGGGTAAAAAGTTCTCAGCTGCTATCTGCAGCAGCAACTTTTCAGGGAGCCACGTTTGCAACAGACAAACGGCTGCCGGGTTGCCGCCGAATAATGTATCCGTAAAGCTGTCTACCTGGTAGAGTGTTAGGTTCATAAACCTGCCTGTTTAGTAGGGGAGCACAAATATAAGGGAATAACTGTTGGAATAGAGCAGCCAGGGTAGCAGGAACAGCGCTAGGTAGAAAACTTCATGAGGTTGCTACCTCTACCAGAAAAACAGTGCTTTTGAGACGAAGTACTTCAGCATTATATAGGCGGAATGATTAAATTTGGAGTGAAAAAACAAGAAACTTATGAGTGATGTAATAGAGCAGGCGTATGACGCGGATCGCTTCCGCAGGGAAGGGCATCAGCTCATCGATATGATCTCAGATTACCTGGCAGATGCCAGAGCAGACAGATTGGAAGTACAGGCTATACCATGGCAGCGCCCGGAAGAGCAACTGGCGTTCTGGCAGGAGGATTTCCAGAAGCCATTAATAAAAAGTCCGCTCGGGCTGTTTGAAGAGGTGATGGCTAAATCTATACAGGTGCACCGGAAGCGCTACATTGGCCACCAAACGACACCAACCCTACCGGTAACGGTTCTGTCATCGGCACTGATTGCCCTCCTGAACCAGGGCATGGGGGTGTATGAAATGGGCATGGTAGGCAACACGTTAGAGAAGGTGCTGACAGAGCACCTGGCAAATAAGCTTGGGTATGGCTCCGGGGCCTCAGGCTTTATCACTTCAGGAGGCTCCCTTGGCAACCTGACTGCTTTGCTGGCCGCCAGGGCAGCTGCCACAGACATCTGGCACAATGGCTATGCCGCGGGTGTTCAGTTGGCGGTGCTGGTGTCGGAGGAGGCGCACTACTGTATAGACCGTGCCGCACGCATCATGGGCCTTGGGCAGGAGGGCATCATTAAAGTGCCGGTGAATGAGAAATTCCAGATGCGAACGGAACTGCTGGAACAATATTACCAGAAGGCGGTGTCGGAGGGGAAGCAGGTTATCTGTGTAATTGGCTGCGCTGCAACTACCTCCACCGGCTCTTATGATGATCTGGAGGCCATTGCTGCCTTTAGTGAGAAACACAAAGTATGGTTTCATGTAGATGGGGCTCATGGGGCTCCGGCTGCTTTTTCCTCAAAGTACAGGCACCTTATAGCGGGTATAGAGAAGGCAGACTCTGTTGTAGTGGATTATCACAAAATGATGATGACGCCTTCCTTGTCTACTGCGCTGGTCTTTAAGCGCGGCAGCGATGCCTATAAGACTTTCTCTCAGCGAGCGCAGTACCTATGGGTGGAGCAGGAATCGGAGGAGTGGTACAACGGGGGCAAGCGCAGCTTTGAGTGTACAAAGGCCATGTCGGCCCTGAACGTCTACACCATCTTCAGAACCTACGGCGATGACATTTTCAGGGAGAACATTGAACGCCTCTACGGAATGGCCGAAAAATTCGCAGCAATTATTCTTTCTAACAGTAAGTTTGAACTGGCCTATAAACCGCAGTGTAATATTGTGTGCTTCCGCTACAAAGCAGAGGGGGATCTGACGCCGCTGAATTTGGCCATCCGGAACGCGCTGCTGGAGGAGGGCCGCTTTTATATTGTTCAGACCGTTCTGAAGGGAGAGCTTTACCTGCGTGTTTCTATCATGAATCCGCTTACAACTGTAGATGAACTGCAGGAACTCCTACAGAACGTGGAAGAGAAGGCTGCGCAGGTACTCGTCAAGGTATAAGGTAGCACCGTTTCATTTTAGATTGACCAAAAAGAAGAAGCTGCTCATTTCCCTGGCAGCTTCTTCTTTTTAGTGGTAGCGCAAGAAAACGCCTTCTGTCACAGAAGATGCTTTTCTATGGCAACAGCTACACCATCATCCGTGCTGTTCAGGGTAATTTCATCAGCGACTACTTTCACTTCTTCGCGCGCATTGCCCACTGCTATGCCTTTGCCGGCTGCTTTCAGCATGTCAATGTCGTTGTAGTTATCTCCAAATGCCATCACGTGCTCCATTCCTAATCCATAGTTGGTTTTCAGGATCAGTTCAAGGGCAGTGGCTTTGGAAATTGTTCTTGGTGCCAGTTCAAGGTAGGTTGGCCTGGAGTAGTAAATATAAATCTCGTTTCCAAACTTCTTTGCAAGTGCCTGCTGCATTTCAGCTATTTCCTGCTCTGGTCCCATACACATTACCTTGTGTGCCCCGGTGTCATTTGCCTGCCACTTTTTTATCACAGGACCCAACTTGCCTACGTTGGCTGTGACCTTTGTTACCCGCTCTTCCTTCTCCGTCCACTTGTCAAACCGGGGGGCATACCACAGGTCTTCCGTATATAAGCTGACATGAATGTCAGTTCCTTCGGCCATTTCTACGATGGCCGAGCAGGTGGTAACAGGTATCTGTACAGAATCTACAACGTCAGGTGCCTCAGCTCCATCATTAAACAACAAGACATAGCCACCATTAAAGCAAATCATGGGGTGGTGCAGGATGTCGAGTTCCTCCTGGAGGTGGCGCATGGCACCTGGCATTCGCGAGGATGCCAGAATAACAGGCTGATCCCTGTCGAGGCTTTTGATAGTGTTTATGGTTCTGGGGGACAGTTCGCGGCGGCTGTCAAGCAGGGTGCCGTCTATGTCGGTGCAGATAGCTTTAATATTCATCTTACTTTGTTTTGAGCGCTTTACCTGCCCAAAAGCAGGCTTTTGCTTGCAACAATAGGATTTAAATTGCGCTATTGCAAAAGAAAATGCAGCTTCAGATGAAGTACAGGCACTTGCTGCTACGTATGGCTATTCAATGAAGCTTCCTGGATAATGGTTTTCCTGTTGAAGTTCTTGTGTTCATTGTAATGGTGAGTTAAAAAGCAAAGGGGCCGACATAGAATTGTGCCGGCCCCTTTGTTGTAAAAGGCGTAACTTATGCCTAAAGGCAGTTTAAGATACTAGTCTCTGCCTTTCTTTTTTTCCTGCTTTGCCGCACGTTTCTCTTTTTCTGTCTTGGCTGGCTTTTTCTTTGCCTCTTTCTTGGCGTCCTGTGACTTTCCCATCTTGTCAAATATTTAATGTATAACTGATTGTTTGATTCTTTTCCCTCTATACTCTAAAATGGAGATCAGGGATAGAGGATATATTCAATTTATCACTGAAAATGCATTCGCATGAATGAAGCATGAACTGCAGCAACGAAGCTATTTCGTGAGCTGCTTACAATTGCCGCATATATAGCGGGAATAAAGGAATAAATCTATTATAAACAGTAGAAATAATTTACTGTTGCCGATTTGCTCATTTTCAGGCACCTACCTCTGATTGTAAAGCTCCACCTCGTTATGACCGAGGCGAAGGAAAGAAAACCACGTTTAGATCATAAACAAGCGCTTTACCTTCGCGTTATACTAAGGAGGCAAACACTAAGTCAGCCTCCATTTTTTCTTTACCTATGATGCGTTTTCGTCACCTTTCTTATTTCGTTTTTATCTGGATCATCTCTGTTAGCTGTCAGCAGACTGAAGTTATACCCCGCATTTCTTTAGAAGAGGAGCAAATGCTGCTGGGCAACCCCAGTGGTGCCAGTTCTGATGTGCGCAATACCAACAATTATTTGATAACCAGGCCACAGTTTGCTTTGTCGTACAGCAAAAGCAGGGGAACACCCAATTGGGTAAGCTGGCATGTAAGCAAAGACTGGCTAGGAAACGCACCTAGGCAAGATAATTTTCGCTCTGATGTGACACTGCCAGAAGGCTGGTACCGCGTGAAGGCAAGCAGCTATAGCGGGAGTGGCTTCGACCGCGGGCACAACACACCATCAGCAGACCGCACAAAAACTGTGGAAGACAATGCCGCTACTTTCCTGATGACGAACATGATTCCGCAAGCCCCGAAAAACAACCAGGAAACATGGGCCAACCTCGAAGACTATACCCGTGAACTGGTACAGGCAGGGCAGGAAGTATACGTGATAATGGGGAGCTATGGCACAGGTGGCACAGGTAGTAACGGAGGAACAGTGAATAATATTGACGAGGGGCGGTTGACAGTGCCGAGCCGTATCTGGAAAGTGGTGGTGGTGCTGCCGGAAGGGAATGATGACCTCTCCCGCATTAACGCCAACACCCGCGTGATAGCAGTTAATACACCTAATACCCAGTCCGTACGCACCGATTGGGCCTCTTACCGCACCACCGTAGACGCCATTGAAAAGGCCACCGGCTATGACCTGCTGTCTGCTGTGCCAACAGACATACAGGAGGTGCTGGAAAGCCGCGTGGACAAAGACCCTGTCCGGTAACAGAAGCTTATTCAGAAGAAGCCACTCATAGCCTCCTTTTTTTATGAATAACCAGAATATACCAGAAACAACATATCTGCTGCAACAGCTAAGAACTGCTTCAGAAGGCCTGGCTTATGTGAGTGAAACGGATCATCCTTTCGAGGTAGTGCATTTGCCCGATGTAAAGGACAGCAACTCACTACCTTCTGCTTTAAAAAACATGGCAGCGCTTCCGGAAGATGAGAAGGTAGAAACAGTAGAACTGCCCTACTTCTTCCGGAACTTGACGAGAGATGAACCGGAGGCAGGGGAGGAGGAAAACAACACGGCACGCCGCTTCAGGAAACTGCAGGAGTTACTGGAGCAGAACCTGCAGGAAGTAAAGGTATACAGAATGGGCAAACGCAGGATAAAGGCCTATATTCTGGGCAGGACAGGTGCGGGTGATTTTGCCGGCCTACAGACGATGCTGGTAGAAACCTGAGTCTCTTCACTTTACTCTTTCGTTGCCAGCTATGGTGACCCACTACCTTGGATGGACATTGCCCTGCCATTTGCGCATTATTTTTAATAGGCGCCGGTTGCAGGTGTTAAACCTTTTCGGCTGCATCCTGCTCCTGGACAGCTTCTATTTCTGCAAGAAGAGTCTCATCTGGTGTACCTTCCAGCCAGTTTTTCGCGAGCGCAAGCCGGACAGATTTTGCCCCTCCGCCCGGTGTACACACCACAGGTATGGTGCCGTTATCGTTTTCAGCCAGTGCCGCTGCTTTTTCTGAAGCTTCTTTAGCTAGTCCGCCATACGCCTGTACGCAGGTCCAGGTGGTGTTATTCTTATCTGTTACTTCTCTTTGTTGCATACATATAGTGCTTTCTTCCGGTACTCATACTACAAAACAAGGTTTTAGGATGCTCCGCCACCTCATAAAAATCTCATCCGCCTCCAAGGAGGTATGGTAACAGTGCCGGACGAATTTTGTTTTTATCGTGTGCTTCTGAGCGCAGGTAGCCTGTTTGTTACTCTAAAGTTTTACCCGGATTGTTTTACAGAAAGAGGGTATGAGCTAGATAGGAGGGGCCTTGACCATTTAAAATTAGTTTTATGTAACCAAATGGAAAGAAATCCTATATAGCCTATTATAATCCTATGTAGGAACATATATTTCTTAAGCATTCCTTTTATGAAGCCTCTTAAAAAACCTTAAATAGAAAACTATGGCAAACGTGAAATGGACAGTTGACACCGCGCACAGTGAAGTGCAGTTTAAAGTAAAACACTTGATGATAACAACCGTTACAGGGTATTTTTCCAGCTTTAATGTAGAAGTAGAGACCGAAGGAGAGGATTTTTCGAAAGCCTCCCATATTGTTTTTACTGCGGATGTAGATTCTGTTAGCACAAATAACGAGCAACGTGACACCCACCTTAAATCAGAAGAGTTTTTTGATGTGTCTAACCACGGGCAGATAAAGTTTGTGGGAAACAGCTATGAAGAAAAAGAACCCGGAGTAGCCAGGCTGCATGGTGACTTAAACATCAGAGGAGTATCGAAGCCTATCACGGTAAATGTTGAGCATCATGGTATTGTAGTGGACCCATACGGGCAGACAAAAGCTGGTTTTACTGTGGATGGCAGGATAAACAGGAAAGAATTTGGCTTAACCTGGGATGCAGTAACCGAAGCAGGTAACGTGGTTGTGAGCGATGAGATACGACTTCATGCTGAAATCCAGTTAGTGAAACAGGAGTAATTTATTTTATATAATTCACCCCAAAAGCTGCTTTTATTCTGAAATGAAAGCAGCTTTTTTGTTTTATATAGGCTTGATTTTCCTGCCTTGAATGCGTTAGAAAAATTCAACTGTTGCTTTGCAGCTACCATTATAAAACAGGAGCCTCTGCTGTCTCTCTCAGCTGGCTTCAATTCTTCCTGAAAAGAGATAAACGAGATTCCTGTTTTTGTCGCTGTAAGATAAAACTGATACTTGCCGTTATGTTAGAACATTTCTTTGAGTAGAAGAGATGTAAGCGAGGGGCTACATATCAAAACATTCCTTACTGCTTCATGAACAGGCATTAGTTTAATGTAGAGTTTCATGCTTCTATGGTAGGCGCTATGATTAGCCAGTAAAATACAAGTGCTGTATATTTTATTATTGAATCCTGAATTTTAAGGGCAGAATTGTATTTTACATTCGCACATTTTATGTGCAAACATTGTTTAGGGTACATGAGGTATTTTGTAGAAGAAGGTTCTATTGTAAGGGAGATATGGGGTAAAAGCGACACCATACTCTTTATATTTGCTGGCGCATCCGCTGAATTTGCTTTAAACAAGGCTGTTGACTGGTTATACTTTACCGGCAGACTTCCTGCAGACCCCCTCGGACGTCTTTTCTCTACCGTTTCGTATGCCCGCCAGATAGTTTTTTCTGATATGGCAGGTGCCCATCGCGCCATCGATAAGATGGCCGCCATCCATGCCGGCGTGGAGGCAAAACGAGGCATGTCTATCCCGGACTGGGCCTACCGGGATGTGCTGTTTATGCTGATCGACTACTCTAACCGGTCTTACGAACTGCTGGAGCGGAAACTGTCTTATACTGAAAAAGCAGAGGTTTTTGAGGTTTTTTACCGGGTGGGCGACCGCATGGGCATAAAAGGTTTACCTGAAACATATGCTGAATGGCTCTTGATGCGCGAAGACCACCTGATGCAAAACCTACAGCCTGGTCCCTACAGCAAAGACTTGTACAAGCAGTACAGGAAGCACCTTGGCCTGATGCGTTATGGCTTGCTGCTGCAGGGGCAGGTGCTGGTAGTGCCGGCAATTGTGAATAGGTTGCTGGGTCTTGGCCGATATTCCCTCCTTTCGCCGGTACTGGCTTTGTATAAACTGAGCAGGAAACTTCAGATGGACTGGCTTCTGAAAGCGGCTATACTTCCCCCGGCATATAAAACTGAGATAAATGCCCTGGACTCGGCTCCTCCTGCCTCTAAGCCGAAAAGTTCAGCCAGTTGTCCGTTTGCCGCAAAGCATAAAAGGAGAGAAGCAGTTTAAGAACCCTACGCTTCATGGTGCAGTAGAAGAACTCTAATCTAGCTTGTTGTTGAATGGATGTCTTTCTTAGTGCACTTACACCTGCGTTTCTTCTTCACTTGTTTTTTCATGTGGCAGTGCCAGTGGCGGTGGCGGCCCTTTTCTTCCGCAAGGCGTTCTGGCGCGCTACCCTGCTTATGCTGGCGGGTATCCTGATAGACATTGATCACCTGGCAGCGAGTCCTATCGTAGACCCGAACCGGTGTAGTGTCGGGTATCACCTGCTGCATAGTTTCTGGTTAATCCCGGTCTATGTAGCACTCGCATTTTACCCGAAAACAAGGCTGGTAGGGCTGGGGCTTATCATCCATA
Organism: Pontibacter toksunensis; assembly: GCF_042686245.1. Classification (NCBI taxonomy): domain Bacteria; kingdom Pseudomonadati; phylum Bacteroidota; class Cytophagia; order Cytophagales; family Hymenobacteraceae; genus Pontibacter; species Pontibacter toksunensis. The sequence continues at coordinate 8,618 of NZ_JBHUOX010000007.1, forward strand.
TTATACTGGACACTACGGAATGTGTGAGAACAGGTACTTCTGTCTTCACCGCTTTCTGACTTCTAAGGGCGTTTCGCTGTAATTTCTCGGGAGGGGTTATGTGCCCTCTCTGCCTCTGAACATTTCTGAGTCGACAGGTACTCCATCAGGATTAATGAACTGTACCTGTTGCCGTGGATACACAGGAATAATCTTTTCCAGGTACTCTGGTTTAGCCAGTTCCTGCGTTATCCTGAAGGTTAGCTCACTTTTCCATTTTCTGCGTTCACGGGCACCTACCAGATAACGGATGGTGACATTGGTCCACGAGTCGTCCAGAGAAATGAAAACCTGCGGCCTTTCCGCCACAAATTCACCTAGTCCCGCCTTCCGGAGGAGTTTTGAATAGCTACGTGCCGGCTCAATCATATAGTCTCCGAGAAGCAAGGTAGAAACATTCTCCATTACCTTCATAGATAGTTCTATGTCAGATTCATTTGCAATGGCCACACTTAGTTCATCCCAAACATAGGGAAAGTCGCCGGTGAGGTTGATTACCGTACCTGTTACAATCTCATTGTTCGGGAACGTGACCATTCTTCCGGTTGGCTGCTCTGCCTGCACAAAGCCTGGCTGGTAAGGAGCACCAATTTCCCAGACAGTGGTTGTCAGGAAGTCGATGCGGTACACATCTCCAAAAACTTCGCCTACCCGTATACGGTCTCCTACACGGTAGTATCCCTGGAAAGAGTTCAGCAGCCAGCCGGTAAAGCTTTCAATTGGGGTTTGCAAAGACCAGGAGAGGGCAAGGCCTAGCAGACCAAAAGAACCAACCAGCGCCCTGATATCGCCGGCAACCACACTCACGGCGATACCGATTGCTAGCAGCCACACCGCAATAAGAGAGAGGGTAGTGATGGCGTTGGACTTTTGCCAGCGGCCGATAGTTTTCTGAAGCACTGCCCGGAGCGCTTTTGTGAAGAGCCAGGCGAGCACAATAATTCCGATAGCAATCAGCATTTTGGGCAGGTTAAAATAAAAGCTGTCCCAGAGTTGCTGCAGGGCACCTATGGCTTCATCAGCCGACTCCTTACTGGAACCAACCAAGGTGCTGTCTCCGGCAGCAGAACCCGGCCGGGCTGCCACCAGATTTTCTGTTGCTGCTTCGTCTACTACTGCTGCGGAATTTACAACCTCCTCCTGTGGGACATCCTGTGCCAGGCCGGCTTCGGTGGGCGAGGTTAGCATAATGATGAAGCCTGTTATGGCTACCGCTAATATAGAAGCTTGCCGGAAATTCTTGAGCCTGTTTTCGGCGGCTCCTTTCACCTTGGAGGGTTCGGATACCCGTCTTCTCCTTTTTCTGATGCTGTACTTTTGCTGCGCCCGCACACCGCTGCTACTACCGCCGGTGTTACCAGGCTGCTGTATAGCTCCTCGTTGGGTGGTAGGAGTTCGGAGGGTTCTTTCTATGTTATTCGTTCTTCTGTTAAGTCTTCTGTTCTGGTTAAAACGAGGCATACCTGTGTTAGGAAAGTTCTAATTAGTTTACTCTCAGCTTAAATTTGTGTTACAGCCTTCTGTAGCAGCTGCACTTAAGATCATTATTAAGTACGGGGAAAGTAGGTCATGTAGCCGTTTGTCATATACAAATGCAATTACAGATCTGAAGTGCTAATGGATTGACGGTAATAGGTATGGAGTGAGCAGTCACGATAACATGGTAAGTATTTTTACTCAATTAAATTTTTAACTACTTCAATTGCACTGTTTCTTCGTATAACACCCCTAAAGCGCGTAAAGCGGCTGATATAAACTATTTAAAACCTATAAAGTATATCAGTGGGTGTAGCCTTCCAAACTGCTTTTCGACTTTTTTAAAGTCAGAGTGGATTACAGGCCCTTCTAAAAACATTTTTAAGCTATTATGAACCTGAAAACCTCTGCTTCCAAAGCAAAACCTGAAACATCCAATAAAACAGTCATATACCCAGGTAGCCCATACCCCTTGGGTGCTACTCTGGACGAAGAAGGAGTGAACTTTGCGCTTTACGCCGAAAATGCAACTGGTGTGGAGTTATGTCTGTTCGATTCGACAGATGACACGAAAGAATCTGCCAAAATCAAACTGACTGAGCGGTCTCACCAGGTATGGCACGTTTACCTGCCAGGCCTTACCGCGGGGCAGTTGTACGGTTATCGCGTGCACGGGCCGCACGGACCCAAAAATGGGCATCGCTATAACCCAAACAAGCTTCTCATTGACCCCTATGCCAAGGCTATTTCAGGTACAATTGAATGGCACGACTCCCTTTTCGGGTATGAGTTCGGTCATCCGGATGAAGACCTGAGCCAGAACACGATGGATAGCGCGCCCTTCATTCCGAAATCCGTAGTGATAGATCCTTCCTTTGACTGGGAAGGTGACAAAGCGCCTAAAATACCTTATTACAAGTCCATTATTTACGAGACGCATATAAAGGGCTTTACGCAGTTGCACCCGGAGATTCCGGAAGAGATACGCGGAACGTATTCGGGTATAGCGCATCCTGTCACGATTAAATACCTGCAGGATTTAGGCATTACGGCAATTGAGCTTATGCCGGTGCACCATTTTATAACGGATTGGTACCTGGTGGAGAAGGGGCTTTCCAATTACTGGGGATACAACTCCATAGGTTTTTTTGCCCCCGATGTGCGGTATACCAAAAGTGGTACCCTGGGCGAACAGGTGGTGGAGTTTAAAGAAATGGTGAAGGCGCTGCACAAGGCCGGCATAGAAGTAATACTGGATGTAGTGTATAACCATACTGGCGAGGGTAACCATCTGGGACCGACGCTGTCTTTTAAAGGCATTGATAACGTCTCTTACTACAGGCTGGTAGAAGACAACAAACGCTACTACATGGATTACACCGGCACAGGTAATACCATCAATGCAAGTATGCCAAGTGTGCTTCGCCTCATTATGGACAGCCTGCGTTACTGGATACTTGAAATGCGTGTGGATGGATTCCGCTTTGACCTGGCTTCTGCGCTGGCACGTGAACTTCACGGAGTAGATAAGCTTGGTTCTTTCTTCGATATCATCCACCAGGATCCGGTGATTTCGCAGGTAAAACTGATAGCGGAGCCCTGGGATGTGGGCGAAGGTGGCTACCAGGTAGGAAACTTCCCTGCCGGCTGGACAGAGTGGAACGGCATGTACCGCGACTGCATGCGTGACTATTGGCGCGGAGAAAACAGCATGCTGGCAGAGTTTGCTGAGCGCTTTACCGGTAGCTCAGACCTTTACCAGGATGATTACCGCCGGCCAACAGCCAGTATCAATTTCATTACAGCGCACGATGGCTTTACGCTTAACGACCTGGTATCCTACAACGAAAAGCACAACCTGGAGAATGGGGAGGATAATAACGATGGCGAAAGCCATAACCGCTCCTGGAACTGCGGTGTAGAAGGGCCAACGGATGACCTGGAAATTCAGGCGTTGCGTGAAAAGCAGAAGCGAAATTTCCTGACAACCTTATTCCTGTCGCAGGGAGTGCCTATGCTGGTGGCCGGTGACGAAATCAGTAGAACACAGAACGGCAACAACAACGCCTATTGCCAGGATAATGAAATATCATGGCTGAACTGGAAAGAGGCAGATAAAGATTTGCTGGAGTTCACTAAAAAGCTTATTCAACTGCGAAAAGACCACCCCGTGTTTTGCCGTCGCCGCTGGTTCCAGGGGCAGCCAATAAAAGGTATAGGTGTTGAAGATATTGCCTGGTTCCTGCCGGAAGGAGAGGAGATGGATGATGAGCACTGGAATCATGACTACGCAAAATCACTGGCTGTCTTCCTGAATGGCCATGGTATCCACTCTGTAGGCCCCAAAGGAGAGCAGGTAACGGACGATAGCTTCTATGTTATTTTTAATGCCCACTTCGAGCCACTGGACTATAAACTGCCAGTGAAAAAGTATGGTGCCGAATGGACTAAAATACTGGATACGCATGAGGATGTAATCGGAGAAGGCACAGAAGTCTACCAAGCAACTGAAACCATTAAGGTTCATGCGCGGTCTGTAGTTCTGCTGCACCATCCTCTTAAATAAGGTGCTGTATGCCTGCATAACCCATAGCAGGTTTCAGTATATAAGGCCGCACTTCCTTCAACGGAGTGTGGCCTTTTGATTTGGTGGGAGGCGTATGGGCAGCAATGGTGTTGCATGCTAACCTTATAGTCCAGCCAGAAGAGAACTTTTCTTATACCTCACTGCTTAATTATACGAAGAGTATTCCATAGGAATGGTGACATTTTCTGCCTAAGCTGCCGTAGCTGTAGTTCATCCAGCGGCATGTAGCCTACTGTAGTATCTCTTCCGTCTCTGCTCTCTAGGCTGGGGTAGGGGGACTATTTAAGAGAGGCCTGTGCTGGGAGTTTTTCTGCTCTAGGACACTCCCGCTCCCGCGGCACCTAAAAATCTCCACATAGAGGGCCCCTTCCCCAGGCGCTCAACCCAAATACTGGAATCTGTTTCACTCCGTGCCAACGCATAGGGAAAGTTTATTTATGGAAGGTGCCTTAGGTGTATGGGTGTTACTGCTTCAATACTTTTAGCTGAAGTGATTCCTGGCCATGGCGAACTGAAATGATGTACAATCCTGCTGGCTGTTGGCTGCCAAAATCAAACCGGACTTTGTTTCTGCCTTTCAACAGCTCCACTTCACGACGAAGCACCTGGCGGCCAACTGCATCCGATATATGTAGTTGTAGCACCTCAGCCTCATCTGCCTTCAGTTCGAGAATGAAGCTGTCGGAGAAGGGGTTCGGATAGACTGTAGATGCAATCTGCTCCTGTTCAAAAGTTACTGATTGCACCGCTGAGTAGGTGGTAGTGCCGTCAAAGTCGACCTGCTGGAGGCGGTAATAATAAGTGCCTGCCTTGCCGCTTTCCGTGTCACGGTAGGTATATTGCTGTGCCTGTTGCGTATTGCTGCTTTTGCTTGAAACAAATGCAAGCGTACGAAATCTCTCGCCATCCACAGACACCTCTACCGCAAAGCCCTTGTTGTTTTGTTCTGAGGCTGTTTCCCAGTACAGCACGGCGTCATTTCCCTGCCGGCTAACGCTGAACAAGCTCAGTGTCACAGGAAGAGGAACCACTTTTTTGCTCTGGAATGCACCGACTGTAAACTTCCCTTCGTCCTTCAGTTCATTGCCGAAAAAATCTGTCAGGCCGATGTTGGTGCCAAAGAGTGCTGCCAAATCCAGTCCATTGTCTATAAGGGGCGAAGTTTCCTGCAACTCGTAGCCACTGAGCGTATGAAATTTAGCAGGGTCTGAGATGGTAACGCCCTTGCCCGGGTCCTTCAACTGGGGGTCAGAAAAAAAGCCTGCGGGAGTTCCGTCTAATTTTTCCTGCCCCGTTGCTTTCTGCCACTCCTCCAGCGAAGTGAAGCTCTTTTTCTTCCAGTCTATTTTTAAATCTTCCCCGGCATTCCAGTAGCTGTTGCCTTGAAAGACTATTTCAGCATCGTCTGCTGTATTGGTGACCGTAAGCACTGTGCCTGGTGTAGTCTGGAATATATTGTTCCAGATGTGCACGTTTCTGTAAAGTTTTCCAAACAACCTGATGGCCGAAGGTCCGCCTTTGGAAGGGGTCAGGTACACGGTATTGTTATACACCTCCACATTCTGAATGCCACCGCCTGATCCGGATGACCAGAAGAGGATACCCGCATAGCTGTTTTTGCGGCCATCATTCTCGCTGATGTTATACCGGATGACAACATTTTTCAGCGGGGCAGCTCCATTGTGTTGGGAAACGAGGAAGCCGGCACCATCATTATCATGGGAGTAGTTATACTGCATCACAGCGTTTGTAACACCTCCATCTATGTCAAAGCCGCCGCCATCCTTGGTGCCACCTGTTTTGTTATGGTAAGCCTCATTGTACTGAATTAAAACATTGTTGCACCTGTACGCCCAGATACCCGCCGGTCCTGTGTCGCGGGCATCACTCAGTTCGCCATTATTGTACACCTCGCAATACTCTATTAAAACCCCGTCTACACCTCCAATCATAATGCCATTGCCGGTATGCGCTTTCTGCCCCTTGAGGCCTGTGTTGTTGAATATTTTATTATTGCCCACATACAGTTTAGTATGGCCGTGTAGTGCCTCAGCATAGGTGGCAATGCCACCTATGCCGTTATCATGTATCATGCTGTTCGTAACAGAAATGCTGTCATAACCGCTTGTACCTTTCCAACTACCAATCAGCAGTCCCGTGTCGTGGTATCCGGAAATCTCCACATTATCAATAGCAATATACTCCAGCCGCGCGTTGTTGGGCAGGTCCATGTAAAACTCCACTCCGTTGCTTGTGTTGCTTGTGCGGCCGGAGCCTGCAAATTTGATGTTATGAATCTTAAAGCCTGCCGAATTGTAGACATAGAGCCCCTCTTTGCTTCCGCTATTGATTGTGGCTTTACCTGTACCGTAGGAGCCTATGTAAATAGGATTGGCAGCAGTGCCTTTCACATTTGATTTAAAATCTAAGCTGCCAGAAAAAGAGCTGTTTGCCTCGAAAAGAATAGAATCACCGGGGCTGAATTCCGTAGTATTTACTTTGGTGATGCTGGCCCAGGGCAGGTCTTTTTTTATACCGGGATTATTGTCGTCACCTGACATGCTGATATAGTAGGTAGCCGCTTCTAACGAGTGGGAGAGGAGGGCCAGCACAAAGCAGGTGGTAATGAAAAATGGCTTCATGTGGGGTACTCAGGTATTAGGTACGAGTAGTATTTACCTGAATAATAATATAAGGTTGCTGGTATTGCCCCTGAAATGTTAAAATTAATCTGCTTTTCTTGATTTAGCCTGATTAAGCTGTTTTCAAACAGGTGTTTAAGAAAGCAGCAGCAGTTACTCCATGTCTGCATGTTTTTTACTGTCCCTCTTTGGACTGGCACCAGTAGGCACCGGTAAGTTTGGCAAGTGTGTAGGCTTCGTGTGGTTAAAAGATACTTTTCGATTTCGTATGATCAGACTATATAAAAGCAAAAACCCGCCCCGGAATACCGGAACGGGTTTTTATGATGAGTAAGAGAGGCGACTTATTTTTCCAGCACAATCTTCTGGGTCAAAACCTTAGTGCCTGTCACCAGCCTGATGATGTACACGCCGCGGGTGAGTCCCTCTGCCTTCAGCTCAAAGCTTCTTGGAGCGCCCGCCTCTGCCGTGCCTTCGTAGAGGCTGCGCACCAGCCTGCCCTGCACGTCATACAGCTCCAGGCTTGCCTGCTCTGAGGCTGCCAGCGTGAACTGAATGGTTGCATTCGTAGTGAACGGGTTCGGGTATGCCGTCAGTTGGGATTCCTCAAGAGGGCTTGCCACTTCCAGTTCAGAGGCGCTTGCCAGGCCGGAGCCGGATGTTGAAGCCAGGTAAGGAGAGAGCCTGCTGCCTGCGATAGGTGCCTCTGTTCTGCCGTCAGGCATGGTCCAGGCCACGGCCAGGTTGTCGCCGCCCCAGCCTTGCTTGTGCAGGGCCTCGATGTAGTACTTCTTACCAGCTTCCAGGTGGGTTGGCGCTGACTTCTGCGAGGCATACTTGTTCCACTGGCGAGAGTAGGTCCAGCCGGTCACGGAGGCTATCTTCTGCTTGTTAGAAGGGCTGTCGGTGGTGCTCAGCCACAGCTCCGCGTTGTCGTCGCCTGCGATGAAGAAGGTGTAGTAGCCGGTGGAGGGAGGGCAGATGTAGCCGCTCACGCGCGCTCCGTAGCTGCTGCCTTGTCCGGTAGGCGACTCGAAAAGACTGAGTTGGCTCGTACTGCTTGGCTTGGTGCCCAGCGGAATATCCGTTACGCTGCTGCCTGAAACATTGCTCCACTGCTCACGCAGGATGGTGCCTGTGGCGGAGCAGGTAGAAGGTTCAGTTGGAGTGGGAGCCAGTGTGCTTGTGCCAGAATAGGGAGAGAGACTGCTGCCTGCGATAGGTGCCTCTGTTCTGCCGTCAGTCATGGTCCAGGCCACGGCAAGGTTACCGCCTCCCCATTCCTGCTTGTGCAGGGCCTCGATGTAGTACTTCTTGCCTGCCTCCAGCCGGATAGACGCAGACTTCTGCGAGGCATACTTGTTCCACTGGCGGGAGTAGGTCCAGCCGGTCACGGAGGCAATCTTCTGCTTGTTAGAAGGGCTGTCGGTGGTGCTCAGCCACAGCTCCGCGTTGTCGTCGCCTGCGATGAAGAAGGTGTAGTAGCCGGTGGAGGGAGGGCAGATGTAGCCGCTTACGCGGGCCCCGTAGCTGCTGCCCAGGTTAGTCGGTGCCTCAAACAGGCTCAACTGGCTGGTGCTGCTTGGCTTGGTGCTCAGCGGAATGTCTGCTACGCTGCTGCCGGATACGTTGCTCCAGTGCTCGCGCAGTATGCTGCCAGTGGCGGAGCAGGATTCAGGTGCTACAATTGTAGTGGGTTCTGTTGGGCAAGAACCCTCGTTTATAACTGTGTACGTATGATGTACAAATTGCTGTTGGTTGTTTCCATCGTAGAATGTATAGGTAAGTGAGTGGCTGCCGGTGCCGGCGATGAGTGGGTCAAAGTACTTGCCTTCCGTTACACCAGGTCCACTATAAGTTCCTCCTGCAATAGTACCGAAGCTAAGGTTTGCTTTGCCGCTGTACAGGCAAACTATGGTTGGTTCGGTCTGTTGGTGCGCGCCAACAGCATAGTTACTCCGCTGTGCCATGCTGTTTCCAAAAAAGTCTTTTTTCCCGGGATTTAAGTTGAACAAAGCTTCCAAGTCCAGTCCTTTGCCGATCAGGAGTGAAGTTTCCTGCAGTTCATAGCCTTGCAGGGTATGAAGCAACCGGGTGTCGCTGAGGGTGATACCCTTGCCTGGCTCCTTCAGTTTAGGATCTACATAAAAACCTAAAGCGGTTCCGTTTACCTTTTCCTGATTTGTGGCAGTACGCCATGCATCCAGGGTAGAATAGGTAGTGCTGCCCCACTTGTATTTGGAGCTGCTTCCTGTTGCCCAGTAGTTGTTCCCCTCAAATTTTACACCTGATGTTACAGCTGCGTTAATCAATTCCAGGCTGTTGGTCACCTGAAAGATGTTGTTTCTTATCTGGGCATTTACTGCGCCACCACTCTGTATACAGAACGCTTTTGGAGTACCACTACTGGCAGGGGTAAGGTATACGGTATTGTTATACACTTGCAGGTTCTGTATGGACTGGCCACCGGAAGCCCACAGGTGAATAGCACCGTAGCCGTTTTTCCTGCCGTCGTTTTCGCTGATGTTGTACCGTACTGTGATTCCATTCATGGCCGGAGCTCCTGCATATTGGGCTATCAGGTAACCGGCTCCCTCATTATCATGCGAATAGTTGTATTGCATCACGCTGTTGGTGCAGCCACCGTCGATGTCAAAACCGCCGCCGTCTTTGGTGGTACCGGTCCTGTTATGATGAGACTCATTGTTCTGAATGACCAGGTTATTGCATTTGTAGCCCCAGATACCTACAGGACCGCCGTCAGCCCAGGCGTTCAGCCAGCCGTTGTTATAGGCTTCACAGTGTTCAATGACAGCGCCATCTACCCCGCCCAAAATAATACCACTGCCACTGTGCGAGTTTGTCTTATCTGGCAAACCAGAGTTATTGAACACCTTGTTATAGCCTACATACATGTTCTTATGACCGAGTGTTGCCTCAGCATAACTGGCAATACCCACGTCACCGTTGTCATGCACCGAGCTGTTTGTAACCGTTATGTTATCATATCCGCTTGTGCCGTTCCAGCTTCCTATAATAATACCTGCTTTCCGGTACCCATACACCTCTAAATTATCAATAGCAATATGGCTCAGGCGGGTATTTTCAGGCAGGTCCATGTAAAACTCCACTCCGTTACTGCTGTTAATGGTTCTGCCTGCCCCCTTAAAGATGAGGTTTTTAACCTTAAATCCGGCTGAATTGTATATGTAAAGACCAGCTATGTTGCCGCTACTGATAGTAGCCCTTCCGTTGCCGTAAGAACCAATATAAATTGGATCAGTCGCAGTGCCTCTTACATTGGATGTAAAGTAAATTCCTCCTGTAAAGGAGCTGCCTCCCTCAAATAGAACAGAGTCACCGGCAATGAAAACAGTTTTATTTACCTGATTAATGCTTGCCCAGGCGCTGCTTGTTGTCTTGCCTGTATTTGTGTCCCTACCTGAGGCGCTCACGTAGTAGGTTGCTGCCTCTAAGGACTGAGTGATGAAAAGCAGCATAAAGGTTACTGCCAGTGATGTTAATCTCATAAGGGGGAAAGATTAGATAGATTACTATAGTGTTAAAAAAGATGCGCAGGGGCCACCTTTACAATAGATATGGCTGCTCCATTACCTGCATTCTTACATATCCAGAGGGTAGTGGATGAGCATGTGGTCAGGCAGAGTAACCGCAGAATCATAAATTATAAAACTGGATTATTTTGTTTGGAACCAATACACCAGCAACTTATAGATTGCACATGTTGTATACTTGGATTAGCTTTGAGTGAGGTCGGCTGTATAAGATTAATCATATTATAAAGTGTTAGTAATTGGTAGCGCTAATATATTGTAAATATGATTAATTGTTTATCCTTCGTAGGAAATATTTTTTCTTAATATCTATATTTTTAGTTTAGGCTTTAAATCAGAGGTTTTCTAGTATGTTCTTATTTGTATAGGATATAAATTTTTAAATAATATATGATTTCAGTGTAACCATGTATTAAATATTTTATATAAAGGTTTTAATTAAAAAAAATTATATAACTGTCTTATAATTTATTCTGATGAGTTGGTCTCGTATAGCAGAAGGAGAGCTGAGTTAGAATTTGTACTTTATGTTGTAACATAGGTATGTGTTGACCTAAGTTGAACGCGTACAATGACAAGCAAGAAGGCTAGAAGTCAGTTATGCCCTTTCAAGGAAATTTCTATGGTGCAGTGGAAAGCAAATATTTATCTTTACTGAACCTGCCTATAATAATGGAGCAGGAGTAAAAGCAGCAACTTTGCTGCTATCGGTTAGGGACTTTCATATGGAATCACAACCTGCTGCATGTAATGGACATAGAGGCTGTTTGGAAAGCCTCATAAAATCTGTAGCAGCCTGTCCGAGGTATTGTAAGAAAGCATCTATACCTATTGTGTCATATCATTTGTAAATTTCAAATAAATATTATAATCCACTTTATTGGCTAATCCAAAAGCACTTACTAAAACACCGTCCTTGGTAAAGGAAAGATGCAGCAGGCAACATCTTGTCTGGTTGCTACTTATATTTATTGAAAAGCATGTTTTTGCTAATATTCAGACAACTATATTTTTATAGAAAGGCTTATGTTGCTTTATAAATCGTAATTTGCATTATAATAAATAGTAATTTACCTATTTAAGGAAACAATTCAATGTGTTTTAAGTAATGGTGTACTATGTCAGCAAAAATTAAGAAATGGGATTGGGAAATTCAAAGCAGAACGACTTGGATGGGAGCCAGCCTGGAAGAACTGTGGGCATACAGACATCTGTTAGTGGGATTGGTAAGGCGAGACTTTCTGCTTAACTACCAGCAGACGGTACTGGGGCCTTTCTGGATACTGTTTCAGCCAGTAATGACATTGGCAACTTATGTAATTGTGTTCGGTAAGTTGGTAGGCATACCAACAGGGAGTGTGCCTCCCGTGCTTTTTTACCTGTCAGGCATTGTACTGTGGAATTTGTTTAGCGATGGCTTTAACGGGACTTCTGCTACTTTCAGGGAGAATGCTCACATCTTCAGCAAGGTCTACTTCCCGCGCCTCATTATGCCACTCTCGCAGTTAAGCACTCATTTTATGCGCTTCCTGTTCCAGATGATACTTCTGTTGCTCGCTATTGCGTATTATCTCCTGTTTGAGGATGTATCGGTACAGCTTACGCCCTGGCTCATTGGCCTTCCGTTTGTCATACTGCTTGTAAACCTCTTTGCGCTGTCACTGGGCCTGTTGTTCTCCGTTGTCACGGCAAAGTACCGCGATTTAGCAAACTTGGTTGGCCTGGGCATTCGCCTGCTCATGTTCCTGACACCAGTTATATACTCTGTTGATTATATACCTGAAAATGTGCGTTGGATCGTTCTGATGAACCCGTTAACGCCATTATTTGAATTGTTCCGGCTTTCCCTGTTGGGAGATGGGACTGTCACGATACCGCAGTTGACATATAGTGTGCTCTTCATCTGCTTGTTTTTCATTGGATCTATTCTGATCTTTAATAAACAAGGAGATAAACTTATTGACGTTGTTTAAAGCAGGCATGGCAGATACAGTAATACAGGTCGATAACCTGTCAAAGTTATACCGCTTAGGTACAGTGGGCACCGGTTCTTTCCGGCAGGACCTGCAACGCTGGTGGACAACGGCTATTATGCGAAAGGAGGATCCCTTCTTTCAGTTAGGTTCTAACGATGTTGCCTCAGATAGTAAGGAGTTCCTGTGGGCTTTGCAAAACATCAATTTTGAAGTGAAGCAGGGAGAAGCCCTTGGTATAATTGGCAGCAATGGTTCAGGGAAGTCTACTCTTCTCAAAATTATTTCCCGTATTGTGCGCCCAACTCATGGCCGCGTCAGGGGAAATGGTAAAGTCAGCAGCTTGCTCGAAGTAGGAACAGGTTTCAACCAGGAGCTCTCCGGTAGGGAAAACATCTACCTGAGCGGGTATATCCTGGGTATGAATAAGCAGGAGGTGAAAGCCAAGTTTGATGAAATAGTTGCCTTCTCAGGAGTTGAACGCTTTATAGATACGCCAGTAAAACGTTATTCCTCCGGAATGTACGTGCGCCTGGCCTTTGCTGTGGCCGCCCACCTGGAACCTGATATTCTGATTGTAGATGAAGTGCTGGCAGTGGGCGATGCCGATTTCCAGAAGAAGTGCCTCGGGAAGATGCGTGACGTATCTCAGTCTGAAGGAAGAACCATTCTTTTTGTGAGCCATAGTATGCAGGCGGTAAATAACCTATGTGACAAAGGCCTCTGGCTGAACAATGGCCAACTAAAGGAGCACGGGGAGGTGACGAGCGTGGTAAGTAAGTACATTACTGGGGTGCAGCAGTACAAACTGAAGCAAAGCTGGAACAAACCGGAAGAGGCCCCCGGTAATGAGTATATTCGTATCAAGTCAGTTGAATTAGTGCCTCACCTCCTGGATGTGGGAGCCCCGCTGGACATTCGTACTCCCCTGACGGTGAAGTTCGAGTTCTGGAATTTGACAGATGATATTCTACTCAGTGCGGGACTTCACCTGTTTACGTATGGCGGGGAGTGTATATTTGATGTGCCTTCTCCTGCGACTCAGTGCGAAAAAGGTATTGTGAAAGGAGAATGTACCATTCCCGGTAACTTTCTTAACGACGGGTCATATTATTTCTCCCTTATCATATTAAAAGACACTTCTGTATCCTTGTTTTACTATGAAGAGTGTCTGAGCTTTGACATGGAGGATTACCGCGAGAACATTCAGTGGTACGGTAAATGGTGGGGTGCTGTGCGCCCTAAGTTTCCGTTTAAACTGGAGCAGTCAGCGTTAGTTCTACAGTAACAAATTTCTATTTGCATCACCCTATGCAGCCACACGTACCTTACCATATCGTACATATCTACCTGGATCAACAGGAGGCACTGCCTGTGCCGCTTTCTGAGCAGGCACCAAATTACCAGGTATTTTGGTGGAAGACGGTGGCACTGGGGCATCTGTTTCTTGGTCCTGGGGAGAAGTTTACGGAGCAGGAGTATACGCAAAAGCTTATTGAGGCTATCCGGCCTGCAGTGGAGAAATATACGGCAAATGCCGGGGTAGGGCAATGGGAGCAACTACTGGTACATCACCGGTTTCAGGAATGGCAGCATTTGATTGGCAGCGCCCTCTTAGAATGGACTGCTGCTACAGTACCTGCAAAAGTGCCTGTATCTGTTGTTATCTGTACCCGCGACAGAGCGGGTTTTCTGGAACAGTGCCTCACGCAACTCAGGCAGTTAACTTGCCTCCCTGAAGAAGTGATAGTAGTGGATAATGCCCCCATCGATGATAGCACGGAAAAAGTAGCCCGGAACTTTGCAGGCGTAACGTATATAAGAGAACCACGACCAGGACTTGATATAGCCCGCAATACTGGTGTAACGAAGGCTACCATGCCTATCGTCGCTTATACTGACGATGATGTAGTCGTGCACCCGCTGTGGGTATACCGTGTTTGGGAAAGCTTTCAGGATGAAGCGGTTGCTGCCATGACCGGCTTGGTTATAGCGGCTAAACTGGACACTGAAGCCCAGCTTATATTTGAAAAGCACTGGAGCTTTAACCGCGGCTATACAGATAAAGTATACGACACTACTTTTTTCAACAGGACGCTGTCAAAGGGACCTCCTGTATGGGAAATAGGGGCAGGAGCCAACATGGCCTTCAAAAAAGATGTTCTGGAAAAGGTAGGCTTATTTGATGAACTGCTGGATGTAGGTGCAGCAGGCTGTAACGGAGACTCTGAAATGTGGTACCGCATCCTGGAAGCTGGCCATACTATCCATTATAACCCCAGAGCTGTGGTGCATCACGAGCACCGTAGAGAAATGGAAGGCCTGAAAAAGCAGATTTTTTATTATATGCGGGGCTTTACTGCTGCAGCTTTACTGCAGCAGCGAATCCGGCAGGAGGCTGGCTATAAAAGACACCTCTTCAGGGTATTGCCACCATATTACCTGAAGCTTATAAAAAGAGGCTTTCCTAATTACCAGTTCCAGTACCGTACGCTTTGGCCCGAAATAAAAGGGATTGTGTCTGGATTGGCTTTTTACATCCGTAACCGTAAGCAGGCTTCTAAATAATCTCAGGGATTATGTCGTCTCTACCACAAAGTATACTTCCTTTGGTATCGGTTATAATTCCGTGTTATAACCACGGTGCATACCTGCAGGAGGCATTTCAAAGTATCTGGAGTCAGAATTATCCTGCATTGGAGGTAATAGTGGTAGACGATGGCTCCATAGACAATACAAAGGAAGTTGCTGAAGGAGTGGAGGGGGTGAAGTATGTCTATCAGGAAAACCAAGGCCTGTCTGCTGCCAGAAACACAGGAATCAGCCATAGCAAGGGAGAACTGCTGGTGTTTCTGGATGCCGACGACTGGCTTTTACCCAATGCAGTGCACACAAACGTACGCTGCCTTTTGCAGAATGAGAAGCTGGCATTTGTGTCTGGTGGGCACGATAAAGTGTTTATAGATGAAGGTACTGTAAAAGAGGAAGCACATGAAGTTCCCTCAGAACACTACGTGCATCTGCTGAAAGGTAATTATATTGGGATGCACGCAACGGTCATGTACAGGAGGTGGGTATTTGACGAGTTTACTTATGATACCTCCCTCAAAGCCTGTGAAGACTACGATTTGTACCTGCGCATCACCCGAAAGTATCCTGTTTTACACCATACTGAAAAGATAGCAGCTTACAGGCTGCATACAACAAACATGTCGGGCAATATTCCGTTTATGCTTGCTACTGCGCTTCAGGTGCTGGACCGGCAGCATCAGCATATACAAACTGCCGCTGAGAAAGATGCTTTCGAGAAAGGCCATGCCATCTGGAAAGATTACTATTGCGAGGAGCTATACAACAAGCTGCTGTCTAAAAAGGTAACTGCCTCCACAGAGGCACTCTCTACTTTAGTGAAACATAAGCCCGTTTTAGGAATAAAATACATGTTAAAATCTATTATGCATGCTTAAATCAGTTATAAAGAAAAACGCACCTGCCTTTTTGTTAAGGTGGCTACATGAAAACAACTTATATATTAGGTACATACCAAAGGTTGGAGATGTAGAATTGGGGGATTTTTCCCGGGTTACTCCCTTCAGCGAAGAGTTTGGCTATGAACGTGGCGGCCCTATAGACCGCTATTATATCGAAAACTTCCTGCAGAAAGAATCCGGTAGTATCAGGGGCCACGCAATGGAGATAGGGGATAACTCGTATACCATGCAGTTTGGCGGCGAGAAGATCACGAAAAGTGATATCCTGCATGTGAATGACACGAACCCTGCTGCCACTCTCATCGGTGACATCAGTAACGCTCCCCAGATTCCGGATAACACCTTTGATTGCATTGTGCTGACACAGACGCTGCACCTTATCTATGATTTCAAGGGAGCGCTGGAAACCTGTCATCGCATCCTGAAACCGGGAGGCACGTTGCTGCTCACAGTACCGTACATAACGCCAATTGAACACGGGCAATGGAAAGAGACCTGGTATTGGGCTTTTACCGGTATGGCTATGCAGAAGTTGATGGATGAGGTATTTGTGAAGGGACAGGTAGAAGTAGGTACTTATGGAAATGCCTTTGCTGCCTCTGCCTTTATCTATGGGATGGGCGTGCCAGAGGTGTCAAAAGATAAACTGGATTACCACGATCCGCACTTTCAGGTAATTATCACAGTGAAAGGGGTAAAAGCTGCTGTACATTGAAAGCACGGTTACGCCATATCTTCCATAAATATGTCGCCCCGAAAGCGCTTGTGCTGATGTATCACCGGGTGGCGGAGCCGGAGTCTGACGTTTGGGAAGTGGCCGTGAGTCCTGACCATTTCGAGCAGCAGCTGCGGGTGCTAAAGGAAGAATATAAGGTTGTGCCTGTAAGGGAACTGGTAGAGCGGCATAACAAAGGGAATATCAAGCGTAACAGCATTGGAATAACGTTTGATGACGGATACATTGACAACTTCCTGGTAGCAAAACCTCTGCTGGAAAAATATGGGTTGCCGGCAACGTTCTTCATTGCTTCCGGTAATGTGGGGCAGCCTGGGGAGTTCTGGTGGGACGAGCTGGAGCATCTGATGCTTTTCTCTGATTCGTTACCTGCCACTGTTGATATGGAGGTTGGCGGTGAGAGAATCATTTTCGACCTGAAGGAGGAGGCACAGTTAAGCAATTCGCTCCAGCAACAGCACAAAGCCTGGAAAGCCTGTGAGGAGACTCCCCCAACAAAGCGCAGTCAGCTTTTTTACAAGCTTTGGGAGAATCTTAAACCACTGCCTCCTGCGATGCAGCAGGCGCAGATGCAACAGATAAGAGACTGGTCAGGCGTAGCAGTAGCAGCAAGGGCAGACTGCCGGAGCATGTCGCGGGACCAACTGCAGGACCTTGGGAGAAGCGAACTCTTTGACCTGGGTGTTCACACGGTTTCACATGCAGCGCTGGCTTTTCATCCACCGCTGGTCCAGGAGAAAGAAATTCTGGAGAACAAGAACTTCCTGCAGGAGATAGCTCGCAATCATGTTGATCTGCTGACATACCCCTATGGCAACTACAACCATGAGAGCATGGCAGTAGCAGGGAAGGCAGCGCTTAAAGCTGCTTTTACTACGGAAGAGAAGGTAATTGCCAGAAGTGCGCACCCCTACAGGCTAGGGCGTTTCCAGGTTAAGAACCTGGCTGCGCCGGAGTTCAGGAAACAGCTCCAGATATGGAAGTACAGCATCTAATATAACCTTATGTCACATTCACCCCTTGTATCTGTAATCATTGCCTTTTTAAATGAGGAAAAATTCCTTGCAGAGGCAGTAGAGAGTGTTCTGTCCCAGGATTATCCTCATTGGGAGCTCTTGCTGGTAGATGATGGTTCTACAGACAAAAGCACCACTATGGCAAAAGAGTATGAGGCCAGCTTTCCCGGTAAAATAATCTACTGCGAGCATGAGGGGCATAGCAACAGGGGGTTGAGCGCCAGTCGGAACCATGGTATAGCGCAAGCAAAAGGAGAACTGGTCGCGTTTCTGGACGCAGATGACGTGTGGCTGCCGAGTAAACTTACCCAACAGGTTTCGATTTTTAAAAAACATCCACAGGTTGGTATGGTAGCTGAAGCCTCTAATTATTGGTACAGTTGGAACAAGCCGGATGCTGATGATGTAGTTATTCCGGTAGGGGCGCCGCAGGATAGAGTATACCAACCGAAAGAACTGCTGTATTACTTATACCCGCTAAGCGAAGGAGCTGCTCCCTGCCCCTCCGGTCTGATGCTGACAAAAGAAGCAATCAATAGGGTAGGAGGTTTTGAGGAGCATTTCAGAGGCAAGTACCAGCTTTACGAAGACCAGGGTTTTCTTAACAAAGTGTACCTAAGGGAAAGTGTGTTTGTTTCGGCTTCCTGCCATAACCTGTACCGGCAGAGAGCAGGGTCTATTGTGCAATGGGTGCATGCAGATGGGCATTACCATCATGTAAGGCAATATTTCCTGAAATGGTTTGATGGATACCTGCAGCAGCAGGTTGAAGACAGAGGCATTGATAAACTCTTGAAAAAGGCGCTACGCCCTTACCGCCATCCAAAGCTGCACTACCTCACGCATGTACTACCTGCCAGGATGAAGCAACTCTTTCTAAAAAAGAATCTGATGTTGCTGAAATAATATGCCGCAGCTAACAGTATTGATGCCGGTCTATAATGCTGAAAAGTATTTGGCAGAAGCCATAGAAAGTATTTTACAGCAGACCTTCACTGATTTTGAGTTTCTGATCATCGATGACAGATCAACTGACAGCAGTGTAGCCATTATACATTCCTATTCCGATCCTCGCATACGCTTTGTTCAGAATGAGAAGAATCTGGGGATTTCACCTACTTTGAACAAAGGAATAGAGTTAGCTGCAGCACCCGTTATAGCCCGCATGGATGCCGATGATATCAGTTACCCTGCTCGCTTAGAAAAGCAATTCGCTTACATGAAGGCTCACCCCGCTTGTGCCATGGTCTCATGCCTGGTGCGCGTGATTTCGGAAGAAGGCGAACTGGTGCGGGTGGATAAATTTGAAAGTGATTTTTTTTACTATAACCTCAACTTTATCTGCTGGATTTATCATCCAACCGTTATGTACAGGAAGAATGCTGTGCAGGATGTGGGCATGTACGCCGTGCCTTATGCGGAGGACTTTGAGTTGTTCTGGCAGTTAAGCAGGAAGTATACATTTTACAACCTGCCTGAGGTACTGCTCGACTATCGGGTAACCGGCCAGAGTCTGCACCAGGTGCTTAAGAAACAGGAGTACGCCCAGGCACAGCAGGAACAGTTGTTGCGGAACTTCCGTTATTACGCAGGCCCTGACTATAACCTGCCTGGTAATTGTATAGAGTGTCTGCAGCATAATTTTGAGCCTTTACTGGCAGAACAGAGCGTTAACAGTGTCCTGGCGTGTATTGGAGAACTCGACAGGCTAACCCAGAATATCCTTAAGAAGGAGAACATAAACAGGAATACACGCGCCATTAAGAAAGCAGCGGATTATAAAAGAAAGTTTATCCTAACCTATTTCGCAAGAAACCTCCCACGTCTCAAAGGCGCTCTCTTATTGATACGGGCAGGATATTTTAAGCTGCTGTATCAAATACTGAAGTCTCATTTAATCCGTTGAGATCTTTTGAGACAGGAGGGGAGCACTGTTATAAACTAACTTTGCAAGCAAATTTGTCTGGAGGTTTAAGTGGCTATTTAATAACAGTTTAAGGAATCCTGATTTCACTTTTTGCGCATGCACATATTGCATCGAAAAAATAGTACTAAGAATTAAGCAAAACAAAAGTCCTTGTTTCTCAGATATCCTTTACCTGAAGCCCTGGCTGAACGAATGACAAGCGTTACCACATGAAGGAACTACAATTTCAGCTGTTTCTCCGTTTTCTGGTGGTAATAAAAGTGGACTACAGGCACGTTATAAGTTAATATTAAGATTCAAGTTGTTGTTAACTTTTGTATCTTTTCCTATCAACCTAATCAGTCATACATAATGGAGAGAATTCCATCTTCACCACCTGTTATCCAACCTTTGGGTTCCTCAGAAGACAGACCTTTCTGGTCGGTGATGATTCCTGTTTATAATTGTTCTCAATATTTGCCTGAAACGCTGGAGAGCGTGCTGGCACAAGGCATTGCGCCTGAGGATATGCAGATAGAGGTTATAGATGATGCCAGCACTGATGCAGATGTGGAGGCTATAGTTAAAAGCATTGGCAAAGGAAGGGTAAAATACTTCAGACAGGAGCAGAACGTAGGCAGCCTTATCAACTTTGTAACCTGCATCAACCGGGCGCAAGGGAGAATCGTGCATATCCTGCATGGCGATGACAGGGTAAGGAATGGCTATTATCAGAAGTTGGGAGAGCTGTTTCGGAAGTACCCGGTGGCAGGGGCTGCCTTTTCCCGCTATACTTATATAGATGAGAAGGGAGAGGTGTTGTATGACCAAAGGCCCGAAGTGAAAGATGATGGTATCTTAGAAAACTGGCTTCTCAAGATAAGCGAGTACCAACGAATACAATACGCGGCCATATCGGTGCGGCGTGAGGTATATGAAGCGTTAGGCGGATTCTACGGGGTAACATACGGAGAGGACTGGGAAATGTGGGTTCGTATTGCCCGCCATTATCCTATCGCCTACACGCCGGATGTGCTGGCTGAGTACCGTAAGCATTCCAGTTCTATATCCGGGCAGAAATTTGTAAATGGGCATTATCTGAATGACCTTCTTCGGGTGATGGACTACATACAGCATTATCTGCCAACAGAACAAAAAGATAAGCTGCTGAAGAAGTCAAAGAAGTTCTATGCGCACTATAGCCTGCGGGTAGCGAACCAGTTATGGCACACTTCGCATAACAAGAGCGGGGTACAGCAACAGGTAAAGCAGACATTGGCGCTGCACAGCGACCTCCTCTTATACTGGAAAATAGGAAAAATCTATTTGAAGATGTTAATGAACAGGAAGTAAAACCTGTAGCTGTGCAGGTATTCCTCACGACGAGCAACCGGTCATAGTTAAGACGGCTCCTGAACCATGCAGTATGTCATGTTGCATGGTTCAACTTTCCGTGCTACTACAGGAGGAAGATGAAGAGGAGCTAAAGGCAAAAAACCTGATAGATTAATTGAAAGCTTAGCATAATCCAAAATATCTTGTGTTATGCTAAGCCCAAAATTGCTACTTTTTAAACCTATCGTAGATAGACAGTATAGACTTTGCTGAGGCCTCCCAAGTAAATTCAGACGCTCTTTTTATTCCTTTTTCCACTAACTTGCTATAAAGGTCTTGGTCGGAAACCAGTTGGTGAATTCCTTCCGTGATTTCCTGGTGCTTGAAAGGATCTACCAAAACGGCTGCACCACCTGCAACCTCCGGCATGGAAGAAGTATTAGAGGTAATAACAGGTGTGCCACACGCCATGGCTTCTAAAATTGGCAAGCCAAAGCTTTCTCTAAGTGAGGGGTACAGGAACAAATAAGCTCCACTATACATTAATGGCATTTCGTGAGAAGGTATATACCCCGGGAATACAAAATTAGATATAAGCTGGCTTTGTCCTGACTTAGCAAGGGCTTCGACCACATGCTCCTTATCGTAATCCAAAATCACCATGGGTACAGCATCTTTTACGGAAAGGCAATACTCAATAAAAGCTGTCAGCACATTAGGCGTATTTTTCTTGGGAGCCGTATTTCCTAAAAACAGGATGTATTTTTCCGGAAGTTTGTGCTTTTCCTTAAATGCTTGTACCTCTTCAGCAGGGTAGCGGTCATGGAAAGCCTCACTTACCGCATTGTATATTACTTCCACCTTTTCTTCTGGCAACTGTAAACCCTCCAGTATGGTGTTTCTTTCAAAATGGGAGACGGTGATGATACTATCGCTTTTTTGAACAACCCTTGGCACTACAAACCTACGGTACAGGTTTCCAAAGTTTTGATAGGCAGTGCCTTTAAAATCTATTTTTTCTAAATAAATGATATCGTGCAATGTAAGTAAAAGGGGAGTGGATTGCCTAAGAGCCGAAGTATTACAGGTGGAGTGTAAAAAATCAACTTTTACTTTTTTGATTGCTTTAGGCAATTGTATCTGCTCCCAATCGGCGTAAGAGTAGGCCGGAACTTTTTCAATTCGAAAGTTTTCTGTCTCTGACAAACAACTTATATCTTCATCTTCTTTAGCGAAGATAATATATTCGTTTATGATGTCGGTTTTCTGTAGTTGGCGAATTAACTCCAGGGCTACTACTTCCATACCGTGCTTTTTCGGGCGGAAAAGCCGTTGAACTTCGATACCTATTCTCATTGATTTTTTTATCCGAGCAACTTTACTGCTCTTTATTTTCCTTAGTTTATAACTACTAAACGAAACCTGTAACTTCTTTTAGAACGGTAGTTTCTTTTTCTAAAAGTATAGTATTTGTTTAGTGGCTTTAATAACAGATGTGTATTAGAAGCATATTAAAAGCATCAACTTAAACGGTATTTCAGGCCTTATGTTTTGAATGTTGTAACATATTTAAATATCTTCATCTTCATGTTCTGACTGTAAGGCAGAACAACCTTCTCAATTGGTCAAAAGAGATGTTCCTGCATACCCAATAAAGATGCTTCCGTACACCTTAACCTTTCGCTGGCTTCATTCAAACTAAAGCCGAAACATAACATAAACAAACTTAAAAAGGGTACTCCTCATTATTTACTACTTCAAAGATAAGTAATTAAACATATTCTCTCTGTTTAAATGTGCTTGCTATCCGCAATACAAATGTCCTATCTGAACTTTCAGAAAAACGAAAGCCGTTCATCACGCAGAACATCTCATTTCTGTCAGCGATAAACTCAAGCGTGGTAATCGTTTTATTCACTAGGGATTCACTTCTTTAACAACAGTGCTACCATGGCATCTGTACTTATGGCATGTGTTTGGATGAGTTACACAGGAATTAGAATTCTGATGCAGCCTGATACTACAGTCTCACACCTTTAATAAAACGGCAGAGAAAAAACTCTGGTACAGCTTACATAATTCTCGTTGTTTCGGCTTTCAGTGTGTGCCTTGATGGAGCATGCTAAATAGCGAACAAGTAGGTGGGACTGTTTCAAGCGATGTTAAACGTAGCAGTTTTAAACCTTTACTAATAAATCTTTAAGGAGGTTTCATTAGGTTCTACAGGTGTCATATTCATATCAGGGCACATGAAGGAGAAAACCTCACATTTGATTAATACATAATATATGAAATGCTGCTGCCATATATGTTGAGCCTGCCAAATAACTGTGCTTTAAATTCTAGCTACTTATCCTTAACTGTCTTTTACCGTTTTACAGGTAAACCTACTTCCTGAAAACTATATACTTTTTTGTCAGGAAATTAAAAGCTGCTACCAGGACAATGGCCAACGCCTTGCTAATATTTACATTGATTTCCATCTGCTCCACGAAGTTCCATAAGAGATATTGATTTAGAATGACACCAACGGTTGAGAAAATAAAGAAAGCACTAAACTCTACTTTAACCGAATATTTGCTTTCATCGAAGACATATTTCCGTGAAATAAAGTAATTGAGCATTACTGCTACCAGCAAAGAGAACCCATTTGCAAACAGGTAATCCACCTGGTAATAATGCACCAGCAAAGCAAACAGAAGAAACTCTACACCAGCGCAGAAGCCTCCTACTAACAGAAAACGAAAAACCTGACTTTTATAAGCTTTTTTTGCGATGGACATAGTTAATCGATCATACAGATACCTATTTTATTTTATGTCTGTCAGGTACGGAAAACTGCACATTAGGATTTGTTTGGTATTGCGCTTTCATACCTTTCATTTACGAACAGCCATATAAAAATTAAAGCTTACCTGAAGAGATATAAGGTGCCCAGGTAATTTTAAAAAGAAAAATGCAAATTTCGCAGAACGCTACTTCCTAAACATCCTTGAGCAAACAACGGAGGAAAAATTTAGAACGGCGGTATAATAGCTCCCGGAAAAAAGGTAACAACAAATGGAAATAAAAAATGAATTTGGCAGTGTTTAAACTGCCAAATTCATAGATTAATTCAATTAGTGAGCGCAGGGCTGAGGTCCATCCTTGGAGAAATGCCTAAAATCAAATAATTTCCGCAATAATGGGTTTACCTGTGTTAGCTCATTATAGAGTTCAGCATTACCTGCTTCGTATCTATACCTGTTGCCGTTTCTGATGTATTCTACCATGGCTGGTTTTTTATCGGAAAAATAACTTTTAAACTTCTGATAAACTAATAACTGGTTATTGTCGGCTAACTTCTGAAGGTTAGGATCTGAAGAGCTAATAAATTCAACTGCATCCTTCTGATACCCGAAAATTTGCAATTCTATAGGCATGAAGTAGTGGTTCGTGACACCCCCCTCTGTTCTCAGATTAGAAAACATAGCAAATGAGGATTCTGTTTTCAACCCCAGGTAAGGACACATTCCATTGATGAAGACGATTACAGGAAAAACAAGTAAAGAGAAGTGGCGTGCACTGAAGTAGTTAGCGTGTCCGCCATCAGTAGCTTTTTTTGCAAACATGGCTGCTAAGAAAACCAGTATTAAGCCTAGGCCGTAGGCTGTCCAGCCTACATGCCTGAAAAAGTCTGTAAAGGTTTTTGACAGTATGTGAAGAACAGCCACAGCACTCAGGAACATAACAATTGCTACCGCAAACCTGGTGAGACTAAACTGACTATAATAGTGTTTTACACGATCCTTTGTTTTCTGAAAACCTGTAGATACATCCTGTACTTTGGAAATAAATCTGGAACCGGTAAACAAGATATAAACTGCGAACAGCATTGACGAGAAATCATAAAAGCCGTTCAAGGGGTTATAGGCGATTGCAAAATGAAAAACCAACCCTATCAGCAGTCCTAAATTCCGGGTTTTTCTGAAGCAAAGCAGTATAGGTATCAAAGCTTCTATGATAATAGTGCCATAGGCACTAAGCAGGAGCATGAATTGTGAAGAGGGTACTAGGGAGTAAGAATTTTGAGCTAAAAAAAAGTCACTGGCACAGCTTATGTCTAGGTTGAAAAAGCTTGAATTCAATTTGTGCAATACAACAAAAAAGTATAGAATTATCAGCTCAGCTCTTACTAAAGGAGCAAAGGTTTTGAATAATTCAATTTTGTTGATGTTAAAGCTTCTGCTTTTGATGATAACGTATACCAGCGCATGCAAAATGGTCAGGTTCACTAATGTCGTGAAAAGCCAGTGGTTGCTGGCATAAGGCATCATCTTGGCAGCATCGTACAACTGCAGCGACAAGAAGAAAAGCATTCTGAGAAGAGACCATGGCTTTAAAATCAGAAAAACGGCTGCAAAACTCAATAAAACATAGTGCAACCCGTCAGAAAAAATCCTTTCATTAGCCATATGAAAGAGTGCAGCAACAGCCCACAGGCACCAGAACAGCTTATTTTTAATCGTCAGAAATTTGTCGCTGGTGAGTCTGTTTTGTAAAACTTTAGGCTTAAAGGTATTATTGCTGTTTTGGGTATCCAATATTTTAAATAGGTGTTGGTTGAGTGATATCGACATAGGTTATAGGTTATAGGGCGGTTGCGGAGCAGTAGGTTTCTTGTTAGAGAAACAAGTTCAATGTTTCGGTTAAGTGTCGTTAGATATAAATGTCTATCTGGTATAAGCATTATTTAACACTAGTTAATCTTATTTAACTTATACGAATAGGTTAATTAAAAGATATAAATATTTATATGTATTGGTTGAGAAGTAGCCAAATGACTATATATATCTTCACAAACTGAATTGTGCAACACAAGAGTTTACAATATCCCTTAGAAAGAGAATTTGTAATGGTTGATTACGTAAAAAGCAGCAGCTAAGATGGTGGTGTAGGAGGTAAGGATAATGTTGTAATAGGATAATTCATGAGTTTTACTGGATTAAAGATTCAGGTAACCAGCAATTAAGCAAGGAGGCTTATTGTCTGTCTCCCTTAATACTTTAAGTTACCTGACCAGGATAATGTATAAATGAGAATGGGTTTGCACAGGGCTTGCTGTAGGGACTATAAATACCTGTGTATTTGATCACTTTGGTTTCATCCATGTTATTGGTAAAAAAGTCTGTGGAGAGTAAATACGTCTCCGCCAAAGTTCTGAGCAGGGTTGTGTTAAATACACTCACTGCCCTGTCTGACTTACATTTAAGTACATACAGCGTTCGTATTACCAGCGAATGCTTTAACTGGCCGTTCCAGTAATAGTAAGGCAGAAAATCATTTACGAAGTCTTCAACTCCTTTTCTGTCGAGCACCAGGTAATCAAATTCGTTTATGATGGCACCAACCGCTGCATCTTTTATAGATATAGAAGCGAATCCTGCAGTAGGAGCAGCTACCATCACGGCTCCCAGACCAGTTAATTTCAAGAAGTTTCTTCTTAACATGTCGCTATAGTTTAAAATGAATTGTCAGCCGCATATAAAGATAAGGCAGAAAGTGTAAGGGTAGGGTTAGCAGGCGAAAATGTGGTAAAGGCGCTGCTACCCAATACGAACAGGTTTCTGTATTTGTGATGAATCAAGTGCTTGTCTACTACTCCGTCAGAAGCTTTCTGGCTCATCCTGGCAGTACCCATGATATGCGCTTCCGTAGCATAAGGCTTGGAATACTCTATGTTCTCTACCGGCAGGCTTGCAAGTATTTCGGGTAGTTTTTTCTTCATGTTTTCAACGGCACGGAGCGTATAAGCCGATGGCCCCTCAAAGTGCACCTTAGGCATCATTAAATCAGAGGTAGTGGCAACGTAGTTTCTTTCATCAGGAAGATCTTCAAAGATCATCCTGAAATTGGCGACATCTCTCCACTTACCCTTCTCCAGTCTTAAAAAGGGGGCATTGTTAGACTCCATTAAGCAAGCCGCAAAGTTCTTCCTGTGGTCACCGTCATACAGCATATAGCCATTGCCACTCACCCAGGTGCCTCCTCCTACATTCGACATATTTTTCAGGTATACCCTGGCCCCTAAACCATACTGCTCGCCAAGCCCTTTACCCGTTAAAGGGCTTGCGTCACCTGAGTTCAAAAGAATATGTGCATTGAAAATAGCATTAGCTCCTAGCGCAAAAATATCGGCGGTTGCACTACGCTCTTTTCCATCCCGGATGTAGCTTAATTTACGCACCGCATTTTGCTGTAGTTCCATCGCAAATACTTTTGCTCCATACACCAGCTCTACGCGCTCGTCCTCAAAAACGCCCATTCCGGAGTTTTCTATTGTAAACTTCGCATTAACCGGACACACGCTGCACTCAGCACTGACACAGCAACTTCCCCTGCCGTTAACAGGTACTTTCGCCCGTGCGGTAGGTTGGCTTACGTACAGGTTGCCGTACGTGCTCTTCAGGATCTTGTCTACTGTATTGAAAGCATGTGGAGGCTGTGGGTATGACCCTTTTCGGGGATACGGTGTGTCATCGGGGCCTGAAATAGACATGCTATGTTCCACCTGATCATAATAAGGTTCCAGTTCCTCATACTGAAGTGGCCAGTCACTGGCGATACCATACAGGCTCTTCATCTTGAAATCAGAAGGCATGAACCGTGGCGTGCAGCCATACCAGCAGTTGGAGCCACCTCCGAACGCGGCCTGAAACTCCCAATGCTTTTCTGGGTTTTCATTGATGAAAGTATCATGAGAGAGCTCATTCAATTTCTGGTATGGGGTGCTTTCTCTTCTTCTTTCTTTAAGTCTTTCGGAATGTGGATACAGGTGCCCCCTTTCCAGAACCAAAACCTTCACCGATGAAGGAGCTTTGCTCAGGTATCTGCTGAGAAAAAAGGTAGAAGCAAAACCAGTTCCTACCACTATCATATCATATTTATCCTGCTTCATCATCTTCTGATCGGCATTTCTATATTATAACTATATAGTGCTAATTTAATAATATTTTACCAAAACACCTATTACGGAGTTTGCTGCAGTAAGTTCTGAGGGTACAGACCCAACAGAACTACATATATATGACATCAAAAGTATAGCAGCCAGTGGTAACTAATCAGTCAATTGTAAACAAGCTTTCGTTAAGCCAAAAGTGAGAGAACCCAAGGGAAAATTAATTTCATAGTGATAGGCAGGCTTGATGGTTATGATAGCGTTAGAGCCATTGTAACTTACTAGGTGCTTTAAACTCTTGCCCTCTGTCTGGAATCCCTCCTTAAAAACTTAATCCCCATTGCGGCGCCAATTCATACGGATTAGAAAATACAATGTTTATCTACTTGTACATATTTAACTAATTCTACTAGAAACTTAAGTTTAGAGACATCTTCCAAACCCTTTGATGCTTCTATGGTATAAAGCAGGTGCATACATTATACAATAAGTGCTTAAGTCTCATTAACAGAACCTACCGTTGCAGGAGAAGTCTTGCCTGTGTGTCTTCATATGATCTAAAAATTATGTTGAGCTGTTTATACCTTATAAGGCTGTTGTAACGCTTAAACCGGGACATGCCACTGTTCTAGTCAGTTAGCTAAACCTGCAGCATAACTACTGCCAAATACATATGATAAGAGTTGTGAGCCGTAGAATGAGTATGTAAAATCCAAAACTACAAAGGCAGGTTAAAACTTTTGTGAAAGCGAAACACTTTACTTCATCTCCTGAGGGAGGGGGGATATTCAGGATGTATTGAAAAGCACAAAGCCTACAATAGGTACTCATTAGCAATGCACATATCATTAATGCATCGTTTTTTTTATATATGATACTTAAGTATCTGTGTATCAGTATAATATTTGAAATAAAGATAAAGTTTAAACCTAAATTAAATGGCTGCCGTACTTGAACTTCAATCGGGTTAGGGCGCACAAAAAGCTACATAATATGCCTGAAATCAGCTAAACATCTGCTTTAACTTTGATACCTAAGACACTGACACCATTATATAGAAAATCTTATGCAGCATAGGCAGACACCTGTGGTAGGCTGGGAGGGAGTGAAGGCTGTGATATTCGATGTAGATGGAACTCTTTATGATCAGTCAAAACTGAGAAAGAAGATGCTTTTTGACCTTCTGAGTTACTATGCCAAACACCCCTGGCGGTACAAAGAGCTATCCATGCTTTCTGAATTCAGAAATGAACGCGAGAACAGAGCAGGTTTTGGATGCCCGGACCTGGACAATGCGCAGTATACCTGGTGTGCTGAGAAAAGAGGCTATCCTGTACACAAATTAAAAAGTATAGTTCAACAGTGGATTTTCCAGCGCCCAATCAGGTACTTAGCCGGATGTGTTTATCCTGGCGCTTCAGAACTGTTTAAAGTACTCCGGCAGAACAATATCAGAATAGCGATCTACTCAGACTACCCAGCGCATGATAAACTTATGGCAATGGGGCTTACAGCAGACCTCTTGGTGAGCTCTACTGACCCTGAGATCAACCAACTAAAGCCAGATCCTAAAGGGCTTCTTTATGCTGTGGATCAGTTAGGGCTTTCCGCAGCGGAGTGCCTCTTTATCGGAGATCGTCAGGAGATGGACGGGGAGTGTGCTTTGAGAGCCGGGGTCCCATACCTTATTATAGATAAGAAGCCTTACAGTCAATTTGACTTTTATTCTAAACTTATTGATGATATAACCTCTAAAACGCAACAGTATGAAACCCAACGCATCGCGTTCTAACCCTTTGGCTGCTTCAGAACCTTCTTTTGTTGCTCAGCAGAACACCACTACTTTACCCGCAACTTTTCCGGACTATATCGCCATTGCCAGACCAGACAATTGGGTCAAGAATGTGTTTATGGTGCCGGGAATGCTTTTTGCTTTCATTGTGTATCAAACGCCGCTGGACCTGACGCTTCTCTTCAGAATACTGGTGGGTGTGTTCAGCACATGCCTTATTGCTTCTGCCAACTATGTGATCAACGAATATCTTGACGCAGAATTTGATAAGTTTCACCCCTTAAAAAACAAGCGTACATCTGTTGTGCGCGTCGTTAATCCCGTACTGGTTTATTCAGAGTATGTGTTACTGGCTGCTATTGGCCTTTCGCTGGCATATGTTATCTCTACGCAATTTCTTATTATAGCGGCCTTTCTGCTTGTTATGGGCGTTATTTACAACGTAGAGCCTTTCCGCAGCAAAGACAGGGTCTACCTGGATGTGCTTTCAGAGTCCGTAAATAATCCCATCAGATTTGCGTTGGGCTGGTTTATCTTTACGCCTGTAGTGGCCTTGCCAGAGAGTGCCTGGGACATAGAGTGGTTGTCTTTTCCACCTTCCAGTATAATTGTCGCATATTGGATGGGGGGTGCCTTCTTGATGGCTACAAAACGCTTTGCTGAGTATCGGCTTATTGCCAATCCGGATCTGGCAGGCCTCTACCGGAAGTCATTTAAGTACTACACCGAAAATAGCCTGCTTATTTCCATGTTCTTTTATGCGCTCACGTCGGCTTTCTTTCTGGGCATCTTTTTAGTGAAAAACCGGCTGGAGCTACTAATTAGCTTTCCCTTTTTCGCGCTTTTATTTGCCTGGTACCTTAGAATAGGGCTCCTGAAAGACTCGCCTGTGCAAGGCTCTGAAAAGCTCTATACGCGTAAGTGGTTTATGCTCTATGTGGTATTCTTCTCCCTTTTGCTGGTAACGCTCATGTTTGTTGATATTCCCTGGTTAAAGTGGTTCTTAAGAAACACCACCTTTAGTTAATAAGTAAAAAATAAGATGTAAGAGGTTTGCTATCAGGGAGTTATAAGGTGTGTCTATGCCACAATAGGGCATCTACAAGTGGAGTTCTTCTGTATTGTTACCATCGGTGATGTTAATGAAGCGTTTGGATGGTTTGTACAAGTGAATTAACACCTGCTACACTTATTGTAAATCATAAGATATATCCCTTGGCTTAGGTTACGAATTGAATAATGGGAATTTTTCGAAATATTATTCAGAAGGTGTAGGTCCTGTTAAACATATAACACCCAGTCCACTTAATGTGTTTTTTTAGCTTCAGGTATTTATCATGAGAGCTTCACTTTCCAGGGTACAAGTTCAGAACTTCCGTTTCTTTCACTCAATATCTTATTTTTATAATGGATAAGTTGTCATCAATATTCAGAAAACTTTTACCACAAAGGCTGGAAAGGGAAATCAGAAACTTCAGGGATATAAACCTCAGGAAGTATAATGATACCCCACTGCCAAAAGAGATATATAAGCAAGACCACTATTATACTATATCGTTTTGCTCCACCTGTATGAACAGGCTTTTTCACCTGAAGCATACAATAGAAAAAAACATCTTAGACAATAGTAGCTATCCTAACCTAGAATTTGTTCTGATTGACTACAATTCGCAGGATGACCTGGAAGGGTATGTGAAGAAAAACCTTGAAAAGTATATCCACAAAGGAATTCTAAATTATTATAAGACAACCGAGCCACAAAAGTTCCACATGTCTAAAGCTAAAAACCTGTCCCATGCTTTAGCAAAAGGAGATATAGTCTGTAATGTAGACGGCGATAACTTTACAGGGAAAGACTTTGCCTTCTATATTAACTATTTGTTTAACAAGCACGGCAAAGATATCATCTATAGGTTTCATAAACCTCCATTCTGGGGAACTTCAGGACGTATAGCTCTCTTTAAGGATAATTTTATGCAGTTAGGTGGCTATGATGAAGAATTCCTGCCTGCTGGTCATGATGATATAGATTTAGTGAACAGGGGCTTGAAAATTGGATTGAATTATAAGCAGGAGCAGTTGGAAAACTTTCAGCGCTACCTGAGTAATACTACTCTGGAAAAGTCGGTTAACTGTACAGACGAGTTGAATGACTACTACAAACTGGAAAGTGCCAACAGAGCCAGGTCTGATGAGAATGTTAAGCACGGGAAGCTCTTTGCAAACGCTGCTGGTATGGAAAACTTTGTCGTTTTCAAGAACTTTAACAAAGAGCCTTTGAACTCAAGAGACCTGATATCAGATTTGCAAACCCCTCATGTGGTGTAGTAGCAAAAAAACATGCAAGTAACTTCATCTAAAGTGCGCAAGTGAACTTAAAATGATTTTTAGTCTTAGAGGCTTTCATCCAGTTTAGGGTTTATTTAATATAAATAAGTAAATAAACCCCGTATTGAATCGCACAGCCATTGGTGTGCCATGTCGATAACTTCAACCAGGGTTACGCTTGACTAACAACTTCTATAATTTATAGCACCGTCAACAATACCAAAAGAACCTTTGGTATTGTCTTTTAGAAGGTGTCCCGCAAAATTACTAAACCTTTAACTTTTCTTGTAAACACCAGTGAATGTAAAACGACTGGTTAAAATCTGCCTCAGCCAAGGTTTTCATATATTTTTACTAGGTCCAATCTTATAATCAAAAATCACACTAAGTTTAAAGTCAAAACCAATATGATGCAGCGTAAGACCCTGTAACCATCATTCGTAGGAATTAATCTTTAAAAGAAATATGTCAGATTTTTTAAATGCGACATTCCGTAGAGCCCCAAAAGTAAGTGTTTGCCCGGCTGCAGGCCATGTACAAGCACAGTGGAAGACTTTCGTGTGGATTTTACTGGGAGTCGGAATCTTTTTCAGGCTCTTCCATTTTCTGGACAATAGATCATTGTGGGGTGACGAGATTTTTCTGGCTACCAGTATCGTTAAGGTGAATTTTGTAGAACTGGCGAACCCGATGCTGGCTTACGAGCAGAAGGCGCCGCTTGGCTACCTGTGGGTGTCCCGGCTGATGGTAGTACTCTTCGGAACAAGTGAGATGGCACTAAGGTTGTTTCCGTTGATTTGCAGCATAGCCTCCCTTTTTCTTTTCCTACCGGTGGCGCGGTATTTCCTTAAACCTGTAGGGGTATTGGTAGCGATGGGTGTGTTGGCAACAGCACCTCCTTTGATTTACCATGCTGTAGAAGCAAAACAATATAGCACAGAATTGCTTGCTACTGTGATAGCCTTGTTACTTTATACTCGCTTTCAAAATAAAATGGACTTTCTTTCCCTTTTATTGTGGGGGCTGGGTGGAGCTGTGCTACTGTGGTTCTCCTTCTCCTCTATCTTTATACTGGCAGGTATGGCGTTCGGTGTCAGCCTTCACTATGTATTAAAAAAAGAGTGGCGGCATCTTTTTCGCTCCATTCTCCCTTTCTCGATTTGGCTTGTCAGCTTTGCTGTTTCTTATGTGTTGTTTATCCATGAACATGGGGACTCGGAGTGGTTACTGCATTTCTTTAGAATTCGTGACAGTTTCATGCCCTTTCCTCCATTCTCAATAGCTGGATTGCAGTGGTTCATAAAGAAAGCATTTTCTATCCTTCATTATCCGCTCGGCTTATCGTGGCTCGACCTATCGCCATCTACAAATGCGGTAGTACGGGTGCTGGCCAGAATGTCATTGTTGCCTTTGGCAGTACTGGCTGTCGGCTTTGTTGCCTTCTATAGGAAGGACAGGAAACAGTTTATGGTGCTGGTCTTCCCAGTTCTGCTGGTGCTGATTGCCTCTGGCCTGGAGCTCTACCCGTTTATGGACCGCCTTGTTGTGTTCCTGGCTCCTGTGCTGGTACTGTTTCTGGCGCTGAGCTGCGAGAAGCTGTCAAATGTTTTTTTAAAGATACCTAGGGGTAGCCTTATCCTGCCAGCGCTGCTTCTGCTGGGCCCCATAGCCAATGCTACCCATCAGGTTGTAGACAGAGATGCTTTCGGGGACTACAAGAAGTCGTACCAGAGAGAAACCCTTTCTTATATTGATGACAGGTATAAGGAAGGAGACGCGGTATACATCTACTGGAATGACCTTGTGGGGTACCGTTACTACAAAGAAACACAAGGCTTTAAATTTGAAGCCATTGAAGGGAAAGACTATCGGTTTGTGGCGAAAGACAAAGCAGACTACTACAGCAAATTAAGTGCAGACTTCAGAAAACTAAGCGGAAACAGCCGTGTCTGGTTCATCTACAGCAACAGGGCCTGGTCAAACATTGGTGACTTTGATGGGCAGCCAGCCTGGTACTATGCAGAGGATAACCCCAGGGAAACTCTTCTGGAAACATTTTCTGCTTTGGGAAAAGAAATTGACTCCTATAAAACAGCAGAGGTGAACGTACATTTATTTGAAATAAAGGAAAAATAAACTCTTTTCAGGCTCCTAAAGAAGCTATATTTAAAAGCCCGAAACAGAAATGAGAATTCTTTGCCTGCTTCGGATGTACAGACTTGCAAGTGAAAGAAAGGATTATTGTTTTCCAGCTATAGCTTCACAACACTTTACAAACTTGGTGTTATCTTTCAGTTACCGTTTACATTGAGGCACCTACCTTTTTAGCACCACCTTTACACTGAATTCAGATTGGATAGAAGAGACTTTGATGCTGTTGTTGTAGGTTCCGGTCCTAATGGTCTGGCTGCTGCCATCACCATGCAGGAAGCCGGCCTTTCTGTTTTGCTGTTGGAAGCGAAAGATACTATAGGTGGCGGGTTACGCTCTGCCGAGCTGACTTTGCCAGGATTTGTTCATGATATCTGTTCGGCCATTCATCCGCTTGCAGCAGAGTCTCCCTATTTTAAAACACTTCCCTTAGAAGCACATGGTCTTGAGTTCATATACCCACCCATGGCCGCTGCGCATCCTTTTGAAAACGGAACAGCAGCTGTATTAAGTAAATCAATAGAGGAAACGGCCAATAAGCTCGGTAAAGATGAAAGGTCCTACCTGAAGCTGATTAAGCCTTTGGTAAGGGACTGGCCTTACATAGCGAAGGCAGCTTTGGGCCCGTTACGGGTACCAAGCCATCCGATAGCCATGGGACAGTTTGGTATAAATGCGCTTCAATCAGCTGTTCTTCTTGCAAACCTCCGTTTCAAAACAACTGAAGCGCGTGGACTATGGGCAGGTATGGCCGCCCATTCCATACAGCCGCTCACAAATACTGCTACATCAGCCATAGGACTGGTGCTGATGGCCATGGGGCATATCAAAGGGTGGCCAATGCCCAAGGGCGGTTCTCAGGGAATAGCAAATGCGCTGACTTCTTATTTTGTATCGCTAGGAGGGAAGTTTGAAACAAACGTTGAGGTACACTCCCTGAAACAGCTTCCCTCTTCTCATGCCGTGCTTTTTGATGTTACACCTAAACAACTGCTGGAGATTGCAGGGCATACATTTTCGGCCCTCTACAAGTGGCAGCTGGAAAGGTACAGGTATGGTATGGGCGTGTTCAAGGTTGATTGGGCACTCGGTGGGCCCATACCTTTCAAAGCAGGTGAATGCAGCCATGCAGGCACTATTCATCTGGGTAACACACTGGAAGAAATCACTGCATCAGAGCACAAGACCTCAAGAGGAAAACACCCGGAGAAGCCATTTGTCTTACTGGCGCAACAAAGCTTATTTGACCCAACAAGGGCACCAGAAGGTAAGCACACGGCATGGGCTTACTGCCATGTTCCGAACGGTTCTAAGGTAGACATGACGAATGCGATAGAAAAGCAGGTAGAGCGTTTTGCACCTGGTTTCAGGGATCGTATTCTGGCAAAGCATGTGATGAATACATCTGAAATGGAAGCTTACAACGCAAATTATATTGGTGGAGACATCAATGGAGGCATCATCGACATCGGTCAGCTTTTTACCAGGCCGGCCTTGCGGCTTTCACCTTACAGAACCTCGGCTAAAGGTTTGTACATCTGTTCTTCCTCCACACCACCCGGAGGTGGGGTCCATGGCATGTGTGGGTATCATGCAGCCCGGCGAGCACTAGCCGACGTATTCAAGCTACGTGCCAAGAGCCTTTCATAAAGAGCATCCAGTCACTCCTGCGCCTCTCAGACAGCAGCAGATTAGTTTTATTATGTCTCTCTTATAAAATTATCCAGGCGCTTCTAAGCCCTCATTAAAGCCTGAAAAGTGAATGGATAGATAGCACCAGAATTTATGCTGACTAGTAGTATTCTTCTAAGTACCGGAAGATGTCACTTTTAGTTTTGGCATGATGAATTCTAGCACCGGAAAGTGAAGGGAATATGGTAGCATACTCATTGAAATACTGCTCAATACCCTTTTTAGACAGTATGATATTGTTCCCTCCAAAGTAACTTGCTAATGCACCAGTTCCGCCATGCACCGAAATAAAGTGGCTGCAATTAGCATAAACCAGTAACTGAAGATGGTTAAAGTTGTTTACACTAGCGCTGTGCTGCTTGTATAAGTCACTTATGAGTATCACCTCAGGATGGTTTTCTCGAAGCCACTCATATTCATGCAACTCCAGGATCTCACTGTTATCCTGAACAATATGCCGTGATAAGGGGCGGTTGTATACAATCTGGTACTTATCCTTGTATTTTGTAATTATTTCATCGAGTGTCTCTATGTCAAAGAAATTCACCGGAAGTTCATCCCACTCAATATTATATTTGTTGGCTATCACTAACGTGGGTTTATCATACCGGAAAGTATCGTTATGATAATGCTCCTTTAAAGGTACTCTGGCCCATTTAGTGTAACTGTATGAAATGCTGTGCGTCATGTTAGGCACCTCATAGCTACCGTAGTTGGATACAGCATCTCTTTCTGAGTATCTTTCCTCGTGGTTATTGCTAAAGAAGTACAGCTCTTTAGTGTCTTTGCACGAAATTGTCTTTTTTAAGGTACCATTTAAATGGTGCCAGTATGCGAAGGGCAGGATGAACGTCAGCTCTTGTTGAAACTCACCGTAATATTGAATTGTTTTATACTCTTTCTTAAAAATATAGTCAGCTATCAGGTACTTTGTCTGAAGTAACCTACTATAGTAATTATCCCTTATAAAATAACGGTAGTCCTTTTTGATTGAGGGATACTTCAGAAGAGTAAACAATGACAAAAAATTTAAAAAAAGGCCCTGCATGCTTTTTGTCAGATGAAGACTTCTCTTATTTTGTTGTTTTGTTTTCAACGCTTTATAGTTAGCCCCGCTTCTTTTGTAGATAGTCTGTTGAAGCATTGTATAGGATGGAACAGAAGTTAATTTATCTTCTTTAGCAGTACATGTCTTATCTCAAAAACCTGCATTACCCTTTCTCTGCTTGCTTTACAAACAAACCAGAGCATAAGATAAAGCAAAGCGCCAACCGAGAAGCCGGTAATACTGAGTATAATATCATTCAGGTAAATGAAGTAGCCTCTGTAAATATACATGGCAATTCCACAAATAATAGAAAAAATAGCAGGGAAAGTTATTTCTTTTAGAAATAAAGCTACAGGAACCGGGGATCCATGCAAAGAATAAAACAGTGCAGGGAAGAAAAGGAGATAAGTTACGGCTACATAAGCCTTTGCTACGCCATCAACACCCCATTGTACACCTATGAGGAAAGCACTAACAACTAAAACAGCGTTTATACAACCCCAAATGAAGTATCGCTTTGTATCCCCGGTTGTTATCATCACCAACCCGATTGTTCCCAACGTTGGCTGAATGAAAGCGGCGATTGCCAGGATTCGGAAAATTGAACTGGCTTCTATCCATTGCTCTCCTAATACAATCAGGATAAGTTCTTCTGAAAAAACGGCCATGAAGCTGACAGCAGGCATCGAGAAGAAGGCAAGTATAAACAAGAACCTCTTGTAATAATTCCTGTATTTTCCTCTGTCATTTTGTAAAGTACTCAGCGCCGGAAGCGCAACACTGTTTAAGGGGTTCCTTAATTGGGTAATCGGAAGTAATAGTAACTGGTAAGCCTTTGTATATAAACCTAACGCTACGGAGCCTATGTATTTGCCAATAAGCACGTTGTCCATATTTCTGGAGAAGTAGTTAATCAAATCGAAGCCAGTTATGCCTGCCCCAAATTGAATAAATGAACGCACATTCCGTGTATCGAACGCAAAACTAGGCCTCCAGTCGCAGATAAACCACAAAGCCACTGTATTGAAAGTAGGAAAGAGGATAGTGATGGACACTATAGCCCAGTAGCCAAAGCCAAGCCATGCTAAAAGAATCCCACACAATACACTAAGAAAGGCATTAACTGTATTCATCAGCGCCAAACTCTCAAATTTCATTTGCCGCTTCATAAGTGCATTGTGTTGCAGAGAAAGGCTGGAAACAAAAATGCCGACAGAGAAGACCAGTGTAATATTGAAAAGCCGTTCTTCGTTATAGAAACTCACTAGGAGCGGAGCAAGTAAGGCAACTATGATAGCTATGCCCAGGCTAATAAATAAATTGATCCAGAATACCGCACTTACCTGTTGCTGATTTATCTGTTCCTTTTGAATGACAGCAGAAGAAAGTCCCAGGTCATTGAAGATGGTAACAAAACCAGTCACAGCAGTAACCATGGCTACAAGGCCATAGTCCTGCGGAGTAAGAAGCCGTGCCAGCAAAATAGTAGACACAATATTTATGGCAAAGGAAACTACTTGCCCAGCGATGGTACTGAACCCACCTTTTACAGATCGGGACTTCAGGTCGGTATGCAGATGTTTAGTCTCAAACCACCGATCTTTATTTTCTTCTAGTACAGTTTCTTCTTTAAGGGGAGTAAGATTCATGTTTTGTGTAAATGTAATCTTTTAAATCAGTGTCAGCATGCTTGGCATCGACAGCGGAAACGCCCAGGACTGTACATCAATGCTTTACTTTTTGCTGAAGCCGAAGTTGGTTTGCTTGTGCTCCTGTTTAACAACCCTTACACTAATCACAGGCCATCCCAGGCGGAGAGCTGCTGATAGAATGACTGCGAAACTGGAAGGTAATTATGCGTTATCCTCCGAAGGTAGTAATACAGGTTACAATTTAGAACAGTTTAATATTCAGCTATACTGGCTTCCTGCTGCTTTATACTTTTAATAGACTTGAGTAGGGCAGAGGCCACATTTGCCCAGGTAAAATTGGCCGCGAAATTCCTCCTTTCCTGCATCAAAGAAGTATTGTTCTCCTGAAGCGCCTTATCTATTTGGCCGAGAAAGCCAATAGTACTATCAGCGAGATAGGTATGGCCCCAAAAGATACTTTCCATGGTAGGCGTAACAGTGGCCACTACTGGCTTCCCCATTGCCAGGTACTCTACAATTTTTAAAGGAAAGTTGCCACTGGTAATTTCATTTAATATTTGAGGATTGATGCAAACATCAAAATGCTTTATATAAGCAGGTACATCGTTGGTGTGTTTTTTACCTAAGAAATAGACATTCTTTAATTTATGTAACCTGCTATCTTCAAACTCTTTATCCTCCCATCCAATCAGGACAAAACTCAGGTCCGGCCTAGCCTCAGCCATAGAAATCATCAGTTCTAAATCTAAACGCAAAGTGATAAGTGCACCTACATAGCCTACAATAGGTCCAGGAATGGCTTTTAAAT
Source organism: Pontibacter toksunensis (assembly GCF_042686245.1). Classification (NCBI taxonomy): domain Bacteria; kingdom Pseudomonadati; phylum Bacteroidota; class Cytophagia; order Cytophagales; family Hymenobacteraceae; genus Pontibacter; species Pontibacter toksunensis. Next base: position 47,802 of record NZ_JBHUOX010000007.1, read on the forward strand.
CATCAGGTACAGGAAAATCTTCTTTAAATTTATATTGATCAATGTTGAAACCATTGCCGATGTAAAAACTATTCTTATTATACAGTTTTGCCCTTTCAGTAAAATCCAACGAATTACAAACAACAGCATCTGCTTTACGCATTAATTGGGGCTCTAGCGTAACTCCATGCTTTTTCCAGTAATCCATCCCAATGGTATAGTCACGGTCAAGGTAGATGTATTTGTCAGGCTTGAGTATCTCTTTAAGGTAGAAACTCCTGAAAATATCTTTGTCGTTTATTAGAATGAAGTTGTCAAATCCGAGTGTTGTTATGGCTTCCTTTATATCCTTAGCAAAACGTTTGTTGTTAAACCAGTTGAGCGCCGAAAAGACAGTTGTAGATGGAATCCAATTAATAGATTCAATAACATGAAGCGGATTTAAGACCCAAAGGTTTTCATGCACTTGCGTCAAAGGTTCTTCATTCTTCTTGAGGGATGTAATATGAGCCTTTGTAAATTCATCTGTGTCAGCTGATAAAATTGTTTTCCTGTCGATCGGGGAGTTCACGTAAAGTACCTTATGCTCTTTTGCCAGCTCTTTTGCCAGGCTTGTTGAGGTAGAGTCCCTATCCGTGTTGATGCGTTGCAGACTGACAAATACAAAATTCATTGATTAATTTAACAAGTATTGTAAATAAAATTAAGCTTGCTTCAGATCCATTACTAGTTTCAACATGCTTCAGCATCTGATGCCACTTTTACCTGGCAATTGTTCTGAAGCTGGCTTTGGCATTAGTCGTTGAGTGATGTTTTGGTATCATGCGGTGGAAGCGGCTTAAATAAGTCGTTGATCCGCTTCAATTCGATCATAATTCTTCTGCGTAAAGCATTTCCTAAACTACCGTCCCGCTGCAGCGTGCGAGTACCTGTCCACGCCCGGGCACGGTTTGATCGAACCTGCTTTACTTTTCCAAACTGCATCAGGTCGTAACATAACCTGCCATCATCACCTCTGGTATTATGCATTATATACCCAACTCTTAAGGCGTATTCTTTTACGAAGCCCATACTGATGCCGTAGGCATTCAAAAAAGGTCGTTTAAAGTGCCTTACTTCTGCAATGATATCTTTTAGTTTTTCTAAAAAAAAGAGCTTCCAGCGCGGAAAACCGGGTTCCGGTATAAACGAATACCTTCCGTATACGCAAACTACTTCCGGAAGCTGCAAAACTTTCATCATTTCATCTACCCAGCAGGCAGGGTAAAAGCAATCTGCATCGGCCAGTAAGATGTATTTCCCTTTAGCGTTCTCAATGCCTAATTGCCTTGAAGGTCCGCATCCCTGGATTTTCTGGAATAAATTTTTAACCTGCAATTTATCCAGTACCAGCTGTGTATTATCTGTTGAATTGTTATTCACGACAATAATCTCGAAAGGTATGGAGGTTACTGTCATAGATAAACTGGAGAGGCAGTGCAGGAGGTTAACTTCTTCGTTCCATGCGGCGATCAAAATCGTCACAGCTGGCTCTGAGCTCTGGACCCTTTTCAGGTTCTGGCTGATAGTTTCAAATACTGATGATGGTATTTCCTCAAACTTCTTATAAGGATATTGGAACTGGTTTATCCAAGAAGGCATGTTGAAGATGTGCATGTTTCTACTTTATGTGGATGAATGTATCTGAAATTTATCTCTGTTTATGAAGCAGTTTACTGACTAAGGAAAACAAAGCTTCTTTACGTTCAGCTTAATGAGGATAAGGAACGTGCCCGCTCAGCCTTTTCCCAGGCTGCGGGTTGGGTGCGACGAATAAATCTGAAAAAACCTGCAAATACAGCTATATTCATCATTGAAAAGTAGAGGGGAACAACAAAAAGCTTAAGCTTTTTACCTCTGGACTCCGCACTCCAGCCTATCCATGCCATTAGGTAAAAAAGAATCTGGAGGGTGAAAACGAGAGTATAGATGCCTCCCTGCAGAAATGCCAGAACGGCAGACAAGGGTATCAACAAGGCAAGCAAAGCAGGAGTAAGGCTCCAGCGCAAAACCCGGTGCGAAAGATACAGAAAGGTAACGACAGGCTGGCGGAACGGATTAAGCAAAGAAGTCAGGCGTGACATGGACTGCCACCCACCAGCACAAATGCGTATTTTCCTTTTCATTTCCTCTGCCATAGACGCCGAAGGTGCTTCCATGGCGTATGCATCAGGCTCATACACCACTTTATAGCCTTTGTCTACTATGCGTAAAGACTGTATAAAATCATCGAGGATTGTATCTGCTTCAAGCGGCTGAAAGAGGTCTGACTTGAAAGAGACCAACTCCCCAGCTGCACCCATCAAGCTATGAATTTTAGAATCGCAACGCTTTAGAAAGGACTCATATTTCCAGTAGAGTCCCTCGCCTGATCCGGATAAGGAATCTTCAGAGAGAATCTTTTTTTCGCCTGATACGGCACCAACCTGTGGGTCCTGGTAGTGCTTTACCATTTCGCGCACCGCGTTCCTGTTAAGGAAGGTATTGCAATCAGTAAAAATCACGTAAGGCGTATTTACATATTGCATTGCCCGGTTCTCTGCCAATGACTTTCCTCCTCTTTCCGGGGAGTGCAGGTGAGTAACCTGGGGGAAAGCAGACAAAACAGCTTCTGAGTTATCTGTGGAACCGTCTGTTATAAAAACGATCTGAAGCTTATTTGCCGGATAATCTAAGGCTAAGCAATCTTCAATTTTATTTTTAAGAATGTCTCCTTCGTTATAGGCTGGCACAACCAGCGTTACCTCCGGTTCAAAATCTGCCGCGTAAAGGTTCTTGTTATAACTGAAAAGGCTTTTTGTCTTTGCCCATATCCATACTATAATTCCATAGCCAATATAGGTGTACAGAACAACAGCCAGGGCGAACCAGAATATGATTTTTAGTATCAGCATAATGCAATAAGGGTTAAAGTCGTTACTGACAGGTTATCTTTCAGTACGTATGTTAGAGCTTGTATTATTGGCTATTTTGCCTTTTTGGCTGTTTTTAAGCCACTGATAAAGCCAATGATGAGGCAAACCAGGGCAGGTAGTGCTATAATGTCGAAAGGCATAGGTTTAATGTTTTATGGTTTGTTTATCTGTATTAGAAGGGATGGCCTTCGCTTTATGTGGGGTAGGCAAAAAGGAAGACTTCGTTGTGTTTATTCTTAGTAAAGCCGCACACATACAGAACAAAGCGTAAGGCAACCGTATCATGGCAAAGAGCAGGTGCCTGTTATAAAGTTTTCGTGGTAAAGCCAAGAACATGGCAATGCAGAAGCCTACCAGGAGCCCTGCCCAGAAAAGTGTAGAAGGAGCATAGGGTATGGCAAATGATAATAAGAAGAAGAAGCCAAGAATACCGGCAAGAAACGTTCGCGGCAGCACTATAGATTGAAGTACTTTATCAAAATACTCAATGTTTTTGTGCCTGAAGAAATGCAGCATGCCATCAACGGCATATTTCTGCACGAATTCAACCTGCGTTGCAATCCACCTTGTTCTCTGCTTTGTGAAAACCTGTGCATTTTCAATCTTCTCGTCGTACACGTACACTTTATCGAGGTAGCAGATTTTTACCTCGTCTTTTGAAATGCGAATATCTATTTCCTTGTCTTCTCCTACCGTTTCACCTATGCCCACCAGAAGTTTCTTGAAGTAACGGTATTCAAAGGCCATACCTGAGCCAATGAGGGAGGAGGACATGCCAATGGCAAAATGCCCTTTCCTGAATATGTGGTTGTTGATTTCCTCGTTGCAGGCATCCAGCAGAGCAAAGGCGGAATCCATGTTCTTTGCTGTACGGTGAGCCTGTACTACTTTATAGCCTGCTGCAAAGGCATTGTTTACCTCTTCCAGAAAGTTGGCACCCATCAGGTTGTCAACGTCAAGCACCACGGCAACATCATATTCATTCTCGGGGAGCGAATCCAGGGCCCATGCCAATGCTTTGCCTTTGGTGCTTTTATCAAAAAACACTTCTACCACCTTGGAGCCTTGCTGCTTTAGTTTATGAATGGTGGCAGGCATTAACCCGTCAGCTATAACCACAACATCAAATTCACCCTGGTAAGTATGTGACAAAGCAGCCTGGCTAGTTTCCAGTATTACATTATCTTCCCGGTAAGCAGGTATCAGCACACAGAATTTACGATAGCCCTTCGTGCTCTCCTGAGGGTTTATGCGCTTGATCTTCTTGTGGCCAGCAACAGAAAAAAATAAAAGGTAGATGCAATTGAAGAGCAGGTAGGCGCTTATGAGGTATAAGAGTGATTGAATGAGTAGGTTTAGCAGGAGCATTAGTGGTTCTTTTTAGTTCTTTTACCAGCTTTAGGCTAGTTGAAATGTACTCTACGAATAATATCTAATTTGGTGATATTCTATTCTGGTTCTGTAGATTCCACCATAAACCACGGCCTAAAGCCAGCAGGTGTTTCCATTCCCGGCGGAAGGAGTGGCCAATTGCCTTTTTAGGTATGGCAGCCATCAGGAAGATAGTCGTACTTGTAAGAAAAGCCCAACCTTTTACATTCCTTCTGATAAAAAGCAAACGGTTTCTATTCATATAGTATGTTTTAAGAACAGAGAATTTCCCTACAGAGACTGATTCTTTATGGTAGATAGTGGCGTCAGCTACATAATGGCACGTGTAGCCTGCCCTCTTTATCATCTCGCACCAATCCAACTCTTCATAGTAGAGGAAATACAGCTCAGGCATAACGCCTACCTGATCTATTACCTTTTTTGGCACCATCATGGCTGCCCCGTCTGCCAAAGCTGTCTGTCTGGAGACACTGTACTGGCCATTGTCTTTCTCGTGGCTTCCGATCCCTTTACTGCGGCCAGTCCAGGGGTTTATACCCGATGAACCTGCATACTGAATAAGCTTATCAGTGCCGTAATAAATTATTTTAGGCGATGCGACGCCAGCCTGAGGGTTGCTTTCAAATAATTCAACCAGTGGCTCCAGAAAGCCCGGATCCACCTCCGTGTCATTGTTCAGGAAAAGCAAGTACTTTCCTTTGGCCTGCTGTATGCCAAGATTATTGCCCCCTGCATACCCCAGGTTAGAAGAAGACCTTAGCAGCTTTACAGTGGGATAGCGTTCTTCTATAATGGCAGGGTCATCAGTAGGAGAGGCATTGTCCACCACGATAATCTCTATGTTCGGGTAAGTGGCCTGGCACAGCGATTCCAGCATCTCACAGGTGACACTGGCCTGGTTATAGTTGACGGATATAATGGATACTAAAGGGCTATGCATAAGATTTTGCTAATACTGCTTCTTTTTTGTTGCTGTCTATATCGTTGTCTAACTTAGGTCCGAGGAAAACAAAGCACCAGGAAATGTAAATGATCATAGCCGATGGCATGGCATTCATCACTTCATTGCCATAACTGCAAAACAGAATTCCAGCAAAGCCTGAAGTAAGGGCTAATAATTTTATCCTAAGGCGTTTGTCCCTAATCATCCAGACAATTCCACAGCACTTGCCCAGTATATACATCATGATGCCAAACCAGATAATAAAGCCAACAATGCCATACATCGCCCAAACTTTAACCCAGTAGCTGTCGGGTGGGATAGAAGCCAGATATTTGTCTGAATTGTATTTTACTCCCCAGAAACCGATTACACCCAAGCCGCCCCCAAACGGCCTTGTGTCAAGATACTCTGCAAGCCTTTCCTGGTTATAGAGCCTGACTCCCAAAGAAGCATCTTCAGGATTCAGTGCAGAACGCAGCCTTTGTACATGGTAGTTTCCGCTACCAACAGAAGTAAACTTTAACAGGAAAATTAAGCTGAAAGCAATAGCTGAACCTAGAAAGATAATTTTGAAGTTCTTGCCAAGGAAAATAGCCACAGCTATTCCTACCACTAAAGCATACAAGGCGCCTCTTGTCCCGGAGATGAGCATGCCGTAAAATAAAAGTACAGCAGTTATAAGAAGAAGAACCCGCTTCCATAGCTTAAATGGGCCTAAAGCCAGTAGTAGAGCTGTCAAACCCATGTGGGCCTGGGAGGCTCCAAAGTTACCAGCATCGCTATAGAAAGAGAACACCCGCAACTTGCCAAACAGTATGTGTGTCTTTTGAGACGGACCGTTCAGAAACGCTTGTTCCCCAGGCCATGGTCCTATATACAACTGCTTTATACCGTTAAGGGCACCAAGGATAGATAAGCCAAGGATGATGTAAAGAAAAAGATTAAGGTCTTTATTTTTGTTGAAGATAACCAGAGCTAAAGGCACAACTAAAAGCCAGTACAAGCTTGTACTTCTTATTTCCTGCAGCCACCCCATGATACTTGCATCAGCCGGATTGAATACCTCTATCAGGTTTATGAAAAACCAGAACAGGGTCAGAAACATGAGGTCGTTCTTCAGGTTGTCCCAGTTAAACCTTTTAGAGGAGTTCGTGATTACGGTTATCCAGGTACCCAATAGCAGCGCTTCACCTATTGTTCCGTAAGGTATGTTGCCACCAACCTCTCTTGTGAAAATATGGATAGTGAAACAGAAAACTATAAAGGCAAGAAAGCCATACTTTGGTTCATAGAACACAGAAACTGTAAAGGGAATAGCAAAGGCTAACATCACCAATAGGGCAGGCACTGCTAAACCTAAACTGGCGCTCAGCCAGCCTATGGCAACAGCAGTCAGTATACCTAAGAGTAGTAAGGTATACTTTGGTTTTGCTGCAGAATTGTCAATAAATTGACTCATAGTGTATGTTAATGAGTTATTTGTGTGCAGGTGGGAGTTGTGCTTTGATATATACCAGCCTGTTTATTGAACAGGCCGGTATACATCTTAAAGTTTTGAACTGAATAAATTTAGAAACGCTTTCTGACTTTGTACTAAACTAGGCTTTGAGTTTAAACCATGCCTGCTCCAGTACGTTGCTATAGCATTTTATCGGACCTGAAAAATTCTTTTAGGAATTTAGTACTGCAGGTTCTTTTTTCCATTCATCCACCTGTTTTGGTGCTTCATACTCGTGTGCTTCTGCCAGATTAACTGGCTTAACCCGCCCACCCAGGAAGTCTTCCAGGTATTCTGAATAAACCCCATTCAGAACAATTTCTATAGGAGCCTTGGTAATACGCTGAATGTTGTCAAAAAGAATTTTATCAGCCTGCTCCCAGGTTCTGTCTGCTTTCACAGTCACCAGTATCATATCAAGGTACTGTAACAACGATACAGGGTACGTTTCCTCGAGTAAGGCTGGGAACTCCACGATGACTACAGCATGATTGAATACACGGTTACCGGCCAAATCAGCCACTGTAACATTGGAGCTTACACCTTTCAGAGGTGAGTAGAAGGCGGTTGAACTGCCATAGTATACACCCTGGTGCTCCAGGCTATCAGGAAGCAGGTGTAAGGTATTCAAACCCATTATGCTCAGCTTTTTGGTAAGGGAGTTACTGATGATGCTTTTCCCTTCACCACTGTGGCTGCTTACTACACCTATCACGAAAGGCCCCTGGGAATCTCTCTTTTGCTGTATCTTTAGCAGTAGCTGTCTTACAAGCTGGTTCTCAGCCTGGTCTACTATAGCAGTATCCTTGCTCTTTGCATTTATAGTAGGAAGAACACCCATTATAGGAAAGTTGGTTACTTTGGCCGCGTGCTCAGGCTTACGCATTGTGTTATCTATCATGTCTGCTGTAAACACGCCAGCTCCTGTAAGCAGCAATGAGCCAAAGAATCCAAACAACACTAAAAGCACAAGACTTGTACTGGAAGAACTGATAGGGTAGTAAGGTGGGTCAATCACCCTTAACTGGGAAGAAAGCTCGATGTTCTGTTGGCTCAGTTTGCTCTTCTTCAACCCATCCAGTTGTGCCATGTATTCCTGCTCCGCTACCTGTACCTCTCTTCTGATTTTCCTGATTTCGGCACCTAGAGGCACTAACTTCTCATACTCGCCACCCAGATTTTCTTTTTGATTGCGCAGTATGTCAAGCTGGCTTTTTAGTTCCTCCACCAAAACAGTGTTTCTCACATAGTCATCCAAAAGAGAAGCAATTGGGGCACCTTGCAGCGAATGTGTGTTAGCGTAATAGTTATCTACCGATGCTTTGATTTTATCAGATACTTCAGCAGACTCTCTTTTCAGGCGTGCTATCCGCTCGTTGTTCTCGCTCTTGTTAGCCATCTCAAGCTCCAGAATCTGGTTGTTTAGTCCGGAAAGCCTGGAGCGGAGACTCATGATTTCCTGGCTTTTCAGGTTAGCTGCCCCACGTTTCTTCATAGATTCCTCTACAGATTTCAAAGCAGAGAAAGCACCAGCATATTGCATTTCAAGAGTGCTCAGCTTGTCCAGAACCTGCGTTTTATCTGAAGCGGTGGTAGCTATCTGCTGGTCATAGTCAATGATGTTATTTGACTTGTTGAACTCATACAGCTTTTGTTCAGCTTCCTGCAGCTTGTCATAAGCGTTTTGCGTTGCCTCATCAAAATACACCATCACATCCTGATTCTGCCCGGAGAAGAGCTCTTTGTTCTTCCGTGTGAACACATCAGTCAGGATCTGTAGCGTTTGGTAACAAACGCCTGGATCGTTGGTAACATACTCCACCTGAACAAGATCACTGGTACCAATGCGGTGTGGGAGAACTTTAGCCAGCGCTGATAGTGAATAAGCCGGATCATCAGAATTGATCAGCTTATAGATGACGTTCTTACTGTCGCTTCTGTAGAGCGTAACTAGGTTCTCTGTCGTCTCTTCTATAGTAGCACCAGTTAAAGTAGCCTTCAAGGAGTCACTGAACAGTTCGTTAAGCCGCTCATAGGTATCTTCATTCATAATGGCTGAGCTTCTTTCTTTCATCATTAAATGAGAAGCCAGCAAACGCAGAATTACTTCTTTTTTTGTGTCTCTTGATGTGATGAGCGTGATAAGGTTTTCATAGGCACCCTCAGAGACCCTTCGTGAAGACTCATCCCCGGTTACTCTGTAACCAGAGGCTATTCCCGTATAAATTACTGTATTGGAAGTATATTCTTTACCTTGGGTTAAGTTAAAGAAGAAAACGGAGACTGCAGTAACTAAGGGTATTGCTACTAGATAAAGCCAGTTACGGCGCATCAGGTTTTTAAATTCTCTAAGTGTCATTTGCCGGATATTAAAGTGTTGATAGTCATTCCTATTCTTTCTTCTAGTAAGAGCAGGTTCGTCATGTATGTGTTTTTTGCTTCCTCCAGTGATAAACTTGAGGCATTATAGAAGGCCATTGCCTGAATCTGCTCAGCTACCTGTATTTCGCCTTCCCTGAACCTCTTGTCAGAGATTTCCTTGTTTACAGTCGCAGACTGGAATGCGTCCTGGTAGTTCTGAAGCACTTCCCTTGACAGTTTTAGCTGCTGATAAAGGAGAATTATTTCTTTCCGTATTTCCATTCCAACTTTCTTACGGTCTGCTTCAGCTCTTTTCAGCATCATCTGTCGCTTATTAATTTCATTTCCCCTGTTCAAAACATTCACCAGGGAGAGACTCATGCTAAGGCCCAAGTTCCAGTTAGACCTGACAGGCTGGGAAAAGGGATTCAGGAGGCTTGGTTGAGAGTCGCCGCTAGAGCCCCAGTTAAACCATGTGCCGTAGGAATAGCCAGAGTTCAAACCGATACCGGATAGAATCTGCCTTTTGCCAAGCACGATTTCTTCCTGGGCAATTTGCTTGGCTGCTTCCGCATTCTCTATTTCTGCAGAGTACTGGATGGCAGCATCATATAGAAGAGGGAGGGCGTAATCTGGTGAAGCAAAAAACTTTTCCAGCTGGCTCATAGTCTGCTCCGTCTGCTGCTGTGGTCTGACCTGTCCGACCACCAGAAGCACTTGCAGACTAAATAGGAGGGTAAAGATTGAGTTTTTCATTAAACGTTTTCTTTTTGAAATAATGCAGGTACTGTTTTAAGTATAATCTGTAAGTCTTTTCCCAGTGAGCAGGTCTGTGCATACTCGATATCCAGCGCTTTGCGCTCATCTTCAGACATGTCGCTTTTGCCGCGTTTGCTAACCTGCCAGAGGCCCGTAATACCTGCCGGAGCAATAAACCTGGCAGCAAATTGGTCTGTTGTTATTTTTTCAGCTTCATAGAGGGGGAGAGGGCGGTTGCCGACAATAGACATATCGCCCCGGAGTACGTTGTACAACTGCGGTAGCTCATCTATGCTTGTGTTGCGTATAAAAGTACCTATACGTGTTACGCGTGGGTCATTTGCTATTTTGATGAAGGCAGAACCGTCCTGTAGCTTCCTTGCGTACTGAAACTCCTTTTCGCAGATCATCTGTCCTTTCTTGTCTACAAGTTGGTTCTGGCAACCTGTACCGGCGGCAGCGCAGGTTTCACACAAAGTGGAGCGCAAGGTATAGGTAGTGCCTGAAGAGGATTGATACTGATTCAGCTCTTTTATTGAGTTCAGCAACTGGTCCGCATTCTGGCGCATCGAACGGAATTTCCAAAACTTGAAAATCCGGTAGCCTGTACCCACACGATAGGAGTAGTAAAACACAGGCCCTTTAGATTCGAGCTTAATAAGCAGGGCTACTATAAGAAACAGAGGCGACAGGCACAGCAAGGCCAAAGAGGCAACTACAATGTCAAAAATCCGCTTCCCTACATGCGTGCGGTATACGGGCGCAGTTCTTTTAGATTCTGAATCAGGTTTTTCAACCTGTAAAGAAAAGAAGCGCAAACGGGTGAGCAGCTTTTCCCTTAAGCTAGACCGTTCAAAAATATCTGAAACACCACCTTTCAATAAAACAGTCTGCAACGAGGGGCTTACTTTATAACCGGTAACCCAGAAAACAGGCTTTTGCACTTCCATGTCTTTCCTGATTACCCTTACTAAATTAAGGCCAAGTTGCGAAGCGGGGTTAACTGAGCTGAATATAATAGCATCGAAAGGTTCTCCTTTCGATAGCCACGACAGGAGATGAGATGGATTGTCAAAGCTTTGAACCTCAAAATCATCCTCAAACTCCCTTCTAAAGCTGTTTGTATCATCAGCGTCAGTTGAAAGATAAAGTACCTTTTTACTCATGGCTAACATTACTATATCTTAATTCGCTTCAGCATGTTCTTGATCCTGATATCCAGTTCTTCCGGATTAAAGGGCTTCACCATATAGTCGTCGGCCCCGCTTTTGAGACATAAAATTTTATTATTGGTCTCATCTTTACCGGAAAGCATTACAAGCGGAATGTCTTTGTAAAGGCTACTGGCACGCAGTTGCTTGATAAACTCCAGCCCATTCATATGAGGCATATCGAAGTCTGCTACTATACCATCTGTATAATGGCCGTCCTGCAGCCACTCCATGGCTGCATGGCCATTTTCCTTCACCACAACTTCATATTCTTTTGAGAAGAAGTGTTCCAGAATTAAACCTATAGATGGTTCATCGTCAACAATCAATAATCTTTTTTTCATAATAAGTGAATAGGTACTAGGTAAGTGGAGGTAAGGGTGGTTAAATTTCTATATATGATACTCTATATATCTTAATTGGTTTAACCTTATTCGATCTTTATTTAATTAAGGTTTCCCACATTGAAAAGAATTTTCCCATTTTGGCACTTTGCTGTTCTATATTGGGACAATGTTATTTTCAATGATGCTATACGTACTTAAGGACTGTAGAAAAGGTTTCTTAAAAGGTTTTGAGCAGGAGGTATTCAACTGAAGACAATCAATGAGAAAATCTATGTTTCTGTCGGTGAATTTTTGCAAAAGTGCCTTCGCAACATTTAAACATAAAAAAATTCTTTGTTAGTGAGTAAGTACTTTCCCTACTCCCTTTCTGTAAAGATTTTAAGTTATTTCATTGTTTTTATAAAAACATGTCGTAACGATACCTTATGCTTTATGTGGAAAATCACTTTGTGGCTTGTAGTTGTTCTGAAAAAGCTTCCACAACCAGATTTATAACCTCCCTGACAGATAGTATAAGCCTTTGTATCTCGTAAAAATTCGATCTGTTTTTTGCAAATTCTTCAATTTTTTTCATCTCTTCTGTAGCTGTTTTAACTCTGATGTTACCGAAGGTAGACTTAAGTTTATGTGCGATATGGGCAGCCGTTTCCAAATCTTTGTTTTCAACGGCTTCTGTAAGTTCATTTAGCTGCCCAGGTACCGTATCAATGAACATTTGCTGCATCTTCCTGATGAACATGGCATCATCCTTCAGATTACCCAGACCCGAGAAGTCAAATAAGTCAGTGGCTTCTTTGTCTAAGCTTTGCGAGGGAGTCGTTGGTGAACTGATATTTCGGCCTGTGTAACGCAAAATGAGGTTATACAGCTTTGATTGCCCGTAAGGCTTCAGGAGTGTGTCTGTGAAACCATAAAGCCTGTACCTCTCCCTGTCAATTTTTTGATAGTTTGCTGTGAACGCAATAATAGGAGTGTGCCTGTTCGGGTTTTGCTTGTTACGTATCCGGTAGGTAGCTTCAATGCCATCTAGCTTTGGCATTTGTATGTCCATCAGAATCAAATCATATTCCTTTTCATTGGCCTTTGCCAGGGCCTGCTCCCCATCATAAGCTACGTCCGTCTGCACGTTCAAGGGCTGCAACTGAGAGCATAAGAGAAGCTCGTTCAAATGGTTATCCTCTGCTATTAGTATATGAAGACCACTAAGCTTTTCCGGGTCAATGCTTGCATCCTCCTTTGAGTAAGCAATTGGTTTCTTCGATAAAGTGTAAGGAACACTAAAGTAGAAGCAGTTTCCTTGTCCCTTTCTGTTTTCAAGCCATAATTTCCCTCCCTGCAGTTCCAGTAGCTTCTTGGAAATAGTTAAACCAAGACCTGTACCGCCATAAAGTCTGGTAATACTTTGTTCCTTGTTCAGGATATCAGAGATGTTCCTGAACTTATCAGCCATGTAGACAGCACCTGTGTCTTCAACACAACATTCTATCGTCAGTATATCATCAGACATTTTAGTATGTCGTACTGTAACAGTAATTTCTCCTTGCCTCGTGTGCTTGATGGCATTGTTCATGAGGTTTACTAAAACCTGGCTCAAACGGAACGGGTCACCCTCTACTACAGGTAAAGTCTCTGTGGGCTCTGTAAAACGCACAGAGACATTTTGTCCCTGAGTTTTGTATGCCATTGCCTTCACCGCATCGCTTAAGACAGAAGCAACATCGAAGGGGACAGACTCAAGTTTTACCTCTCCTGATTCTAACTTGGTGATATCTAACAAGTCGTTGGGTACCACCAGCAGGTTCTCAGCAATAGAACTGATTGTATCAAGGTATCCTTCCTGATCCTGGTTGAGCAGGCCTTTTCTCATCACCCTGGCTATACCTATGATGGCGTTGATAGGTGTACGAATCTCATTACTGATACTCGCCAGGAAGTTCTCTTTCGCTTTTGCTGAATCTTCAGCTGCCTGCACCGCTTGCTTCAGAAGGGTTATGTTGGAGGAAACCGATAGCAGAAAGCGTGTTCCATCTGCTTGTTCAAAAGGCTTCTTGGTAGTTTTAAACCAGGCTTTCTCTCCGTTTTTTAGCTTATAGTATTCCTCAATGCTGGTGGGCTCGTTTTTCTGGAGCACCTCAAGGTCACGTTCAAAAGAATAATCAAACACACCTGTGCCCTTGTCGAGCAGTTCGTCTACAGTCAGGCCATGTAGCTCTGCAAAGGCATCGTTCGCAAGAATGAATCTGCCATTTTCATTCTTTACATAAGTAGGGTTAGGGTTGGTTTGAATGACCTGCCTGGTAAATTCCATTTTTATTTTTTACTTTTTATAGTCGTTATTCTTCCTGATATATACTTTGGGATAGCCCTTACCATTTCTGATGCGGGACAGCTTTATTCTGGCCATTCTATTTATCAAAGCTTTTATTTTCATTTGCCTGAATCAGGACAAAAGTATTTTTTTCATAAGCCTATAACTTAGGATAAGGGTTTCGATGGAGCAAGCTAAGGTTACATGCTAAACCTGACCTGCTACGTGCGGTTGGTGTATAAAGTTTGTTTCGGTACCAGAAGCTGCTTTACATGGTTTACCTGTGCTTCTGAAAATAAGGCTGGAGGTTCCAGGCAAGTGATAAGAAGATATATGGATAAAGACTCAGAAGATGCTATCTCCTTTAAAAGTATATGATAGACTTGACGAGCGTTATTTAGAAGAATTAGGATTTCTCATTTCACTGGCACAATAATATATTCAGCTAGCCGCAAAACCAGAATTGCATCCGGTGCCACATAAAAAATTACAGCAGCCTTATTTGCGCTCGGCCATATACACTTCTTTTTTCCTGATCATCCTGTAGATAGTAGATTTACCTATCTTAAGTTTATCAGCCACGCACATCACATTGTAGTTATACTTTTCAAGGTATTTCTGAACAGTATCAGCTATGTATTCATCAAGGGTTTTCTCTTCTGAAATTTGTGAAAGGGTTGATTCAGGAAGCTGTATGTCCTCAGGGGTAATATGTATTGCTTCTGACAGAACTGCTGCCAGTTCCACTATCGCCTTGAGTTCCCTTATATTGCCGGGGTAAGTATGCTGGAGCAGTTTTTTCTGTGCATTGGTGGTAAATGATTTTGCAGGCATGTTATTCTGCTCACAAAATGCCTGCAGCACCTTCTGAGCGATGAGCAAAAGGTCGTGGCCGCGTTCGCGCAGAGGGGGGAGATGAATCTGCATACCCAACAGGTGGTAATATAGGTCCTCTCTGAAGTGACCCATTCTTACTTCTTCCAACAAATTGCGGTGTGTAGACACAACAACGCGCACATCAACAGGAATAGGTGTGATTGAACCAACGCGTACTATTTCTCTTTCTTCAAGCACCCTTAGCAACCTGACTTGCAAGTCAAAGCCTAATTCGCCTATCTCATCTAAGAAAAGCGTTCCGCCTTGTGCTTCTTCAAATCTCCCTATCTGCTGGTGGGTGGCACCCGCAAAGGCCCCTTCTTCATTCCCAAAAAGCTCACTTTCCAGCAACTTGCCTGGAATGGCGGAGATATTAACAGTTACAAACGGTTTCTTCGCCCGGTTGGAGCGTTGGTGTATTGCCTTGGCGGTAAACTCTTTCCCGGTGCCTGTTTCTCCTGTTATAACTAAATTGATGCTAGTGGACGCTGCTTTCTGTACCAGTTTAAAAATTTTTTGAATAGGCTCAGAACTGCCTACTATCTCTTTTCCCATCTCCTGCTTTTGGTATACCTCTTTCCGCAGGGCTTCAATCTCATTTTTTAGAGTAATATGCTCCTTCACTTTCTCTACTATACTCCAGAGCCGCTCCTTCGTATGCTCGTTTTTTACGATGTAATCATAAGCACCCTGTTTAATGGTGTTTACAGCCTTGCTTATATCTTCCTGCCCCGAAATAACAATGGTATAGGTATTCGGGCTTAGTTCCAGTATTCTGTTCAGTATCATTTCCCCATCATAACCAGGTAAATGATAATCAAGGGTAACTATGTCAGGTGCATTAGTAAGATTGTGCAGAAACTCGTTTACGCTGCCAAAAGTAACTACTTCGTGTGTTTCATCAAGTGATAAGTGATAGGAAAGAAATTGTGAATACCAGAGATCGTCTTCCAGTACAAAAATTTTTGTGCGCAGTTTGTTATTCGTAACGGGCATATACAACTTAAACCATTATCTGCGTATGAATCAGCTCTGATAAAGTATGTGCATACAGCTGAATTATTGAGTGACAACAGTTTTATCTGAGAAATTCATGATTAGAAAAAGATGCACTTGGAGGGTTCCCTTTCGCCATTTTACATTAAGTTAAATAGGCTGAGCATCGGCTACAGACATACAGGCTGAAGACTTTGCTGTATTTTATCATGCAGTTCCTGTGGTACAAAAGGTTTCGTGAGGTAGTCGTTTCCACCTATGGCCAGTATTCTTTTCTTCTCTTCTTCACTGGCGTTAGCAGTTAATGCGATGATCGGCATATTGTAGCCCATTTTACGAATCTCAGCAATAGCATCGAAGCCATTCATAACAGGCATCTGCAAGTCCATCAAAACAAGGTCGTAGGTGTTCACCTTTATTTTTTCAAGAGCAGCCAATCCATCTCCCGCAGTATCTACCTCCGCCTGCCAACTGCTCAAAAGTTTGCTTGCTACCATGTTGTTCATCGCGTTGTCATCAATCACAAGCACTTTTGCGTCTTTTAAAGTGGAGTTAAACAGGGTGTCCTGCCCGAATGATTGGTGAGAATCATACGACGCGCTTGGTTTCACAAAGCGCAACCGAACAGAAAATACAGATCCTTCTCCGGGTGTGCTCTTAAGGAGAATGCTTCCATTTTGCAGCTCTACAATCTTTTTAGTGATGGCCAGGCCTAGTCCAGTGCCTCCATACTGCCTGTGCGTTGCAGCACTGGCCTGTACAAAGCTTTCAAAAATTTGCTGCTGTCTGTCCTCAGGTATACCAACACCCGTATCTGCTACAGAAAATTCCAGTACCCAATCATTATCTGACTGATATACAACATCTACAGAGAGTTTTACGCTTCCTTTGTTTGTGAACTTGATGGCATTGCTCATCAGGTTATTAAGGACTTGAGTTAACCTTGCCGGGTCGCCTGCCACTTCAGCAGGAGTGTTCTCACCAATGCACAGGCTAAAATCAAGTTGCTTTTCCAAAGCCCTGTTAGAAAGCGAACGATGGATTTTCTTCAATAAGTCTGTTAACTGGAAGTTAACTTTTTCAATTTCTATCTTGCCTGCCTCAATCCTCGAAAAGTCGAGGGTGTTGTTAATCAGGGCCAGCATGTTTTGCGAAGAAAAGTGGATAGACTGAAGGTTTTCTTTGTGCTTCTGATCTATATTTTCTTCCTGCAGGAGCAGATACGTTAATCCCATTATCGCATTAAGGGGTGTCCGGATCTCATGGCTCATCAGGGAAACAAACTCAGACTTGGCCTTTGTAGCCTGTTCAGCCTTTTCTTTCTCACCCGTAACCTTCAACTCCGTTTCTTTGCTGTCTGTCACATCCTGCAGGGTGCCGATCATTTTTATCAGGATGCCCTCCTTATAAACCGGATTTATACTAAGCCTGATCCAGGTGTTTTCCTGCACATGGCCTAGTCTGGTGACGCTGCTGAACGCTTTGCCTGAACGCAGTGCCTGGCTCCAGTCAGAAGACAGAGTCTCCCGGTCCTCTTCCACAAAATACGGTAGAAAGGAGTGGAAGTCGGAAATTGTTTTACCTGCCGGTATTCTTAAAAGAGTATGTACGAACTCTGTGCAGAAGAACTCCTGTGAGTCTATCGTATATCCCCAACTACACATTTTAGCAAGCTGTTCCGTTTCCTTTCGCAGCGCATCCGCTTCATTAACACCCGGGGTGGCAGGTTCGGCCTTGAATTTCCGAAGGTCAAACTCTTTTATCGTTTCCTTGTCAGGATTTGTAAAGAGCCCTTTTCTAAGCCGCTGATTCTTTTCTCTGGTACTTAAAACCCCAAGGGCGCTATCGCTGTAGTCTTTAGAGGTCTTTAATGGAAACATCTGGTTGAACTGAACGGTATCGTTTTTGCGTACAACTGCGTCGAAACCGGAATGGTAGTAAGAACCCTCTTTTATGTTGTCTTCTTTAATTACCTGCATGTTGCCATTATTCTTTGCCAAGGAATGTAGGGCGGCAGTGCGTGGGGCCTCAGCAGTAGTTAAGCCTAGAATAGCTTTAAACCAGTGCTTGCATATGCCTGCTAAGCCCGCAATTGTTACAGAAGAGGTGGTAATATCAGATTGCAATTTTATAGCATTCTCATACTGATGTTCAGTACCAGAATCACCTAATCCAAATGAAAGAGAATCTCCCATCTTTTCAGGTTTTCTTATAGGAGTGTCTTTTAGCTTCATAAACAAAACATAGGATAGATAGGGCTGACGCCTTATCTCAAGCATAACTACTTTCCGAGCCTGTATTTTGTTTCTTATTTTTAGATGAATTTTTAATATTCTAATATATAAATATTTATATGTTAAATCTTTTTACTTTACTTTTACCCGCTGGGTGTGGTTAAATGCCCTTCAGCCAGAAATTGTGGTGTGATTGGTAAAAAGGTTTTTTTTGAAAAATATGTATAAAATTACTTTCACTATTCCTTTGCTCTTTAAGTATAAGAGATAGCTTGATTTTTATATCATGTCTTTAAGCTACATTATTGATTGCTTTTGCTATCAGGTTTGGTTGTATGATTAAGAACTGCTGTAGGCTAAAACTGGCAAATTGATTTCCCGCCAATGTTTACCTCGCTTTTCAGACGACTCTGTTGTGAAAGCCGTTAACGGAATAGCCGGCATTTTAGCCTGTAACAAGCTGGGCTTTTGACTAAGGCTTAATTTAAGCAACAAAAGCAACAACATAGCCGAATATTCTAAACCCTTCTCACAAGACCTTTTCCTATCCGGTATCCATAACGTACCTGTACGCACTAATTCGGAACTCCTGCATCTATACCGTATCTTTGTTCTTAATAAGATAAAAACATGGCGAAGGCAAAAGCAAACGGCAATTTCAATATTACAGTTACCACGCTGGCAGGGCTGGAAGAGATACTGGCAGATGAACTCCGTGCGTTGGATATGGAGTATATAAAAGTAGGTACGCGTGCTGTTACGTGCTCTGGTAACCTGCGCCAGCTTTATGAAGCTAACTTGTGGTGCCGTACTGCCATACGGGTACTGAAGCCCTTCCGTAATTTTAAAGCCCGGGACGAGAAGGACCTGTATGCACAGGTGCAGAAAATAAACTGGTCGGAGTACCTGGACCTGGACCAGACCTTTGCCATTAGCGCTGCCGTTAGCCACTCCACCTTTGAGCACTCGCTTTATGTTGCGCAGTTAACGAAAGATGCGATTGTAGACCAGTTTCGGAAAGAGACCGGCCGCCGCCCCTCAGTAGATAAGTTACACGCAGATGTACGCCTCAACCTGCACATGCACGAAAACATGGTTACTTTGTCACTGGACTCTTCCGGAGACTCGTTACACCGGCGTGGGTATCGCCTGCAGACAAACGTAGCGCCGCTGAATGAGGTGTTGGCAGCCGGCATCATCAGTTTAACAGGCTGGGACAGGAAATCTCCTTTCATCGACCCTATGTGTGGCTCAGGCACCTTTCTGATTGAGGCTGCCATGATGGCGCAGAATATAGCACCAGGCCTGTACCGCCGTGACCCGTATGGCTTCGAAAGCTGGAAAGACTACGATGCAAATCTCTTTGAAATGCTTTGGAAAACAGCTGAAGCGAAAGCAAGTTTCGAACCTAAAGCAGCTATACTTGGGTATGACATTGATCCGGATTATGTACAGGCAGCACAGAAGAACATAGAGAACGCTGGTCTGGAAAACGTAATCAAAGTAGCGGAAGCAGACTTCTTTAAAACAGAAGCGCCGGTTGAGCCAGGCGTGGTTGTGATGAACCCACCTTATAACGAGCGTATCGTTTCGGAAGACATCGACCTGCTCTACAAGAACATAGGCGATACGCTTAAGAAAAACTACCAGGGCTACGATGCTTTTGTGTTCACTGGAAACTTAGAGGCAGCCAAGAATGTAGGACTCCGCGCGTCCAGGCGAACACCTTTATATAATGGCCCCATAGACTGCCGCCTGCTAAAGTATGAGCTCTACCGTGGCAGCCGCAGGAGTGGGGGAGAGGAAGTCGTTCAGGAGGAAGATTAACTGACTTTAGTAACGTGGTATAAAATCAGGCGGAAAACTTTATTGTGTTTTTAACTCCCTGATCACACGGCATGGATTACCGGCAGCAAACACATTGGCAGGTACATCTTTTGTCACCACGCTGCCTGCCCCAATCGTCGTGTTGTCGCCAATAGTAACCTTAGGGCACACAATCGTTCCTCCGCCCAGCCATACATTGTGCCCTATTGTGATGGCATACGCTAACTCCGGTCCTTTGATGCGCTCAGCAGCTATCAGTGGATGCGTAGCGGTATAAATTTGTACGTTGGGTCCAAACTGCACATTGTCTCCTATTTTTACCGCTGCACAGTCTAATACTACACAATTAAAATTCATAAAGAGATTGTCGCTGGCGAAGATGTGGCTGCCGTAGTCGCAGTAAAAAGGCGGCTGAATATCTACATTCTTACCAGCCTTACCGAACAATTGACCTATCATTTCCTGGCGCTTCCCTGTCTGTTCAAAGGGAATGGTATTGTACTGCGATAGTAGCGTTCGAGCATTTACACGCATTTCTACCAGTTGTGGGTCTGCTGCAACGTACAGTTCTCCGCTCAGCATTTTCTCAAGTTCAGAAGGCATAGTTTTCAGCTTAGGTTATGAGCAAGCATACGTATAATAAAAAAGGAGCACCCGGTTCGGTGCTCCTTTTTTATTATAGATAAATAATAGTATTAGATTCTTCTTATCTGAGCGCCGATAGCGTTCAGACGTCCATCAATGTTCTGGTAACCGCGATCAATTTGCTCCACGTTGTCGATGATGCTGCGTCCTTCTGCTGAAAGAGCGGCAATGAGCAGCGCTACACCGGCACGAATATCAGGTGAGGTCATTCGGATGCCACGAAGCGGTATGTGGTTGTTCATGCCTATAACAGTGGCCCTATGTGGGTCACACAGTATGATCTGGGCCCCCATGTCAATCAGCTTATCAACGAAGAAGAGGCGACTCTCAAACATTTTCTGGTGAATAAGCACAGTACCTTTGGCCTGTGTGGCTGTCACTAGCGCTACACTCAGCAGGTCGGGCGTTAAACCGGGCCAGGTGTGGTCAGAAATGTTCAGAATGCTGCCATCAATATAGGTGTCCACCTCGTAATGGTCCTGCTCCGGAATATAGATGTCATCACCCTGGAACTCCATCTTCACGCCCAGGCGCTGAAACGTATCTGGAATAAGCCCCAGCTCAGGTATTCTGCAGTTTTTTATGGTTATCTCGGAACCCGTCATGGCTGCCAAACCCATAAAAGAGCCAATCTCAATCATGTCAGGCAGCATCACATGTTCTGTTCCCTGCAGCTTCTCTACTCCGTCAATAACAAGAAGGTTAGAGCCCACACCGCTTATTTTAGCCCCCATGCGTATGAGCATGCGGCAAAGCTGCTGTATGTATGGCTCACAGGCGGCATTATAGATCGTGGTAGTTCCCTCTGCCAGAACAGCACCCATCAGGATGTTGGCTGTACCGGTTACAGAGGCTTCGTCCAGCAGCATGTAAGCACCTTTTAGGCGATCGGCCGTGGCGCTGTAAAAAATGTCCGGGGTATCGTAGTTAAAGCGGGCACCCAGTTTTTCCAGGCCTGCAAAGTGGGTGTCCAGTCGGCGTCGGCCGATTTTGTCTCCACCCGGCTTCGGCATTTTAGCCTGCCCGAAACGCGCCAAGAGTGGACCCACAATCATGACAGAGCCACGAATGGAACGCCCTAATTCTACAAACTTCTCTGACTCTAAGTAGTCGAGGTTGATATTATCAGCGCGGAAAAGATAAGTATCCGGAGCAAGCTGCTTTACATGTACACCTAACTCGCGCAGCAGTTCTATTAATTTGTTTACGTCGCGAATGTCAGGGATATTGGAAATGGTAACAGGTTCTGCGGTGAGCAATACGGCACACAGTATCTGCAGGGCCTCGTTCTTAGCCCCCTGTGGGTATATATCTCCTTTTAGTTTGTTTCCGCCTATTACTTCAAATGAAGCCATTTAGTATCTTTATTTATTTCTTTGATTAGAAGAGGATCTGGTGTTTTTACGCACGCGGTTGTTGTCGCGGCTACTGCTATCGCTGCGGCTTTGTTGCTGGCTACGCTGGTTCAGGTTGTCTTGCTGTGGTCTCACATTCGACTCAAACAGGTTGTTCTTTTCTATATAAGCCAGGTCCATGTCAAGTTTTCCTTTCGACAGTTGGCGGATATCTCCTAAAATAACACCGTCTGTTATGCTGTCCTTGTTATAGGACCTGTAAAGAGTTTTCATCAGTTTGCCGATGGAGATGATGGCTGCTTCACGTTCCTGGTCATCTTCCAGTTCTGTAGCCCGCTCTACCAGCAGTTCTACATTTTTGCCGTAGTGCTTATAGCTGGGGGTGTCCAGCGGGTATTCTATTTTCTGAGGCTTATCGTTAAGGTACTCCATGGCGCTGAGCGTGAAAGGCACATCTACATCCAGTGTAGAGCCGGACATCACGTAGAGGTGATTCCAGAGTTTCTGCTGATAATCCTGTGATTCGCGCAGCTGAGGGTTCAGCTTGGCCATCAGGTTGATGAGCAACTGAGAAAGACGGGTGCGCTCTGCACGGTCTTGTACGTTCGTGATATAATTGACAAGATCCTGCACATTACGGCCATATTCACGCAACAGCAAATCTTGTTTAAAAGTGGTACTAGCTTCCATTATCTCTTTTTATAAGGATTCAAAATTAGAAATTTGAGCGTACAATGGCTCAAAGCTGAAGGAAAAACTTTTACACCTCTGTTACGGTGTACGGAAGTTTTTGATTGTAAGGCTATCTTGCAGGCTGCCGGCACAGGAAATGTACGGGAACCTTACCTGAGCTTTGCCCCGTTCGGAACGGCAGTTGCAGGTTGCGCCAGCACGATATGGCCATTCTCGTCTTCAAAGCCTGTTACCAGTACCTCCGACATAAATTTACCTATTTGCTTTTTACCCAGGTTTGTGACACAAAGCACCTGGCGTCCAATCAGTTCTTCCCGCTTATACAAATCTGTCACCTGGGCGCTGGACTTTTTCAGCCCCAAAGAGCCAAGGTCCACGAGCAACTGGTAAGCTGGCCTCCGGGCCTCCGGAAAATCATTGGCCTCTACAATAGTACCCACACGAATATCTGTCTGCTCAAAATGCTGCCAAGTTATAATGTCCGGCTGTTCAGGCTGTGTATGCATTAAGAAAGCGATTTGTAAAGTTCTTCAGTAAAAGAAAGTACAATATAAGGCTTTATTCTATAGCATATATCCTGTACATGAACTTGTGTCTCGGCCAAAACATAAAGCCGCTCCAGGTGGAACGGCTCTATACCATTATCAAATCTAACAAAATAATGATCTAGGCTTTATTCGCTTTTAAGGGAAATAACAGGGTTAGCCATGGCAGCTTTAATTGCCTGAAAACTCATGGTGATGAGAGCGATAGCCAGCGTAATAACTCCAGCCATCAGGAATGCCTCGTAATTCAGGCTGATGCGGTACGTGAAGTCCTGGAGCCATAGCGTCATTAGGTAATAGGCAATGGGCACGGCAATCACGAAAGCGATGAGCACTAGTTTGATGAAGTCCTTAGAGAACAGGTACGTAATGTTAAAGAGTGATGCTCCAAGCACTTTTCTTATTCCAACCTCTTTTGTGCGTTGCGCTGCCATAAACGATACCAAGCCATAGAGCCCCAGGCAGCCGATGAGGATGGCGATGAACGAAAACACCCGGAACAAAGCATTCTGCCGTTGCTCTGTCTGATAGAAGCGTTTGAAAGTCTCATCTATGAACTCATAGTTAAAGACATCGTCTGGATAAGCCTTGTACCACACTTTCTCTAGGTGCTGAAGGGCAGCTTCTGTGCTTCGCGGCTCTATTTTAGCAGCCATGCGGTAATAGGCCATGTTCATGGTGGTCATGATGGACGGTGCGACAGGCTCATGCAAGGAGTTCTGGTGAAAATCTTCCACTACCCCCACAATAGGGCCCGGTTTATCTGACCCTAGCGAAATTGTTTTTCCAATTGCGTCCTGTGCTGTTTCAAGTCCAAGCTTGCGGCGCATGGTTTCGTTAATCACATACTCTCTGATGGTGTCGCTCTTGGCATAGGCATGACCGGCCGCAAATTTGATGTCGAACAGGTTAAAGTAGTTTTCATCTGTATATTTCGTGTTCGACATGAAAGGCATCGACTGCTGAGAATTGTTAAAATAAAAATTGTTCTGGGCAACTATATCCGATGAAGGCGCCGATAAAGCGAACGTCACATCACGCACAGCCGGATTGCTGGCTAGCTCGTGCCGGTAAGCCATCAGTTTTTCTGCCTGTGCAACTGGCAGCCGGAGAATAACAATAGCATCTTTATTAAAGCCCAGTGGCTTACTTCTGAAATAGTCCATCTGCTCGCTTACCACAAGTGTGCAGATGATGAGCACCTGGCATATGGTAAACTGAACTACCACCAGCGCTTGCCTAAGGGAAAGCCCTGCTACCCGCTGCGTAGCCATACGGCTTTTTAAGGCTGCAATAGGCTTGAAACGCGCAAGGATAAAGGCCGGGTATAAACCCGCAAACAGCGTTACAAGCAGGAGCTGCCCTACCAGGAACAATAAGAGTACAGGGTCCTGGATAATACTGAACGGGATCTCCAATTCGAGCAACTGGTTCAGGTACGGAAGCACCAGCTCCGTGAGGATGATGGAAAGCAAAGTAGCCGTAAGTGTAATCAGGAACGTTTCACCCAGAAACTGCAGCATGATCTGCCAGTACCCGCTGCCCAATACCTTACGCATTCCCACTTCCTTCGACCGCTTGATGGCCTGAGCCGTGGCCAGGTTGATAAAGTTGATGCAGGCAGTGATGATGAGGAATAAGGCAATTACAGCCATCGCCCATATCACTTCTTTTGTAACAGTCCGCTGGCTATAGTTGCCGAAATCAGCATTGAAGTGGATGTCATTAAGCGGCTGTAAGAAGAAGCTCTTTAAATCACTTTGGTCATCAGGAACATGTGGCATAATGGCTTTGCTTACCTTTGCTTCCATTTCCTCTTCTGATGCTCCCTCCGGCAATACCACGTATAGATTTTGGTTACTCACCGTTGTGCCCCACCGGTTTATTTCATAGGGAGAGAAATCATCTACCGTAGGGTAGGAGATGAACATCGTGAACGGGAAATCAGTGGTTACAGGCAGATCAGGAATAACAGCCACTACGTTCAGGGTGAGCTTGTTATTGAATTTCACTATTTTACCTACGGCATCCTCTCCCGGGAAATATTTGTCTGCAAAGCTTTCGGTGAGCACTATATTATTTGGCTCCCGCATACTCTTGCTGAAATCAACACCACCCGTTTCGAAACTGAAAATCTCAAAGAACTCTGGCTCAACAAATGCAACAGGCTCTGTTTCGAGGAAATGCTTTGGAGCATTGCCGTCTGTGGCCGGAACTGTTATCTGTCCATCCTCTTCCCCAAAAATTTGTGTGATGTTTTCAAGCCCCGGATTATTCTGCCTGATTATTTCCGTAACAGGTACAGGCATGGATATTTGCGGTAGTTGTTCCCCCTCAACGTCTGCCATCAGGCCCACCCGGTAAATACGGTCACCTTTTTCATGGAAACTGTCGTAGCTCAGCTCATATTTGATAACCAGGAAGAGCAGGATACTGCAGGTGATGCCAAGTGCAAGGCCGGCAATGTTCAGAAGGCTGTAACTCTTGTTGCGCAGCAGCGAACGGAAAGCCGTGAGAAAATAAAACTTAAACATAGTTTTAAATTTTTTGGTGGATTAGCATTCAGAAGAACTGGTTCCTCCCGCTCTATTCCTTTTGCCAAGCCTGTGCCAAAGAGTTAAAACCTCACTGGCTGCCAATATGCGCCTCCACCCGGTTTACATAGTGTCCATGTGCGGACATTTACTGTCCACGCATGGACAGTAAAAAGTGTCTTTTTCTCTGAAATCTGCTAAATTTAGCTAATATCATTCTGGCACAATATTTCTGTGTCTGCTTTCTGTACCCAAGTCCAAATTTTACCAAATGGAAGAACAGAATTTAGGTCGCATACTTGTCATAGACGACAACGAAGACGTGCTTTTCTCTATCAAAATGCTCCTGCGCAAACATGCCAAAGAAGTAGTAATGGAGAAGAACCCGAAGAAGATTCCGTTCCATGTCTCCAACGAAGACTATGACCTGATTTTGCTCGACATGAACTTCAGCCAGGACATCACCAGCGGGCAGGAGGGCTTTTATTGGCTGAAGGAAATTCTGAAGTATGACCCTTCGGCGGTTGTGGTCATGATCACAGCCTTTGGTGATGTGGAGATGGCGGTAAAGGCGCTGAAGGAGGGTGCTACAGATTTTGTGCTGAAGCCATGGCAAAACGAGAAGCTGCTGGCTACTTTATCAGCTGCCACTAAATTGCGAAACTCCTATAAAGAAGTAAACCAGCTGAAGCAGGTAAATCGTACGCTCACATCGCAGTTAAATACACCACAGCAGGTTATACAGGGGCAAAGCGCCTCCATGCGCCAGCTTTTTACCATTATAGATAAAGTAGCCAGAACTGATGCCGATATTCTGCTGCTAGGCGAAAACGGAACAGGTAAGGAAGTCATAGCCCGCACCATACACGAACGTTCTTCCCGCGCTGACAAAGTGTTTGTTACGGTAGATATGGGTGCCGTAACAGAGTCTTTGTTTGAAAGCGAGTTGTTTGGCCATAAAAAAGGTGCTTTTACGGATGCCAAAGAAGACAGGATAGGCAGGATCGAAGCTGCTAATGGAGGAACGCTGTTTCTGGATGAAATCGGAAACCTCTCGCTGGCCATGCAGGCAAAACTGCTGACGGTGCTGCAGCGGCGCGAGGTAATCCGGGTAGGAACAAATAAACCCATACCCGTAAACATACGCCTGATCTGCGCCACCAACATGCCACTGAAGGAGATGGTGCAACGTAATGAGTTTCGGCAGGATTTGCTGTACCGTATCAATACCGTGGAACTCAACCTGCCGCCTCTGCGCATGCGCCTTGACGATATCCCCCTGCTTGCAGAGCATTTCCTGGTTTTGTACGCGCAGAAGTACAAGCAGCCGGCAAAGCGCCTGTCTTCTTCTGGCGAGACCCGCCTTCGCCGTTATTCCTGGCCCGGTAATGTGCGGGAACTGCAGCATGCCCTAGAGCGGGCATCCATTATGAGCGACAACAGAGAGCTTGAAGCTGATGACTTTTTCTTTCTGGCGGAGGAAGAGCCTGCACCTGCCACCGTGCAGGTAGAGGCATCTAGTCTGGACCTGGATGAGTTGGAGCGGGAAGCAGTGCAGCGCGCCCTCCAGAAGCACGACGGCAACATCTCCAAAGCCGCTAAAGAGCTAGGCCTGTCGCGGGGTGCTTTATACCGAAGACTGGAAAAGTATGAACTTTAACAGTTACAGGGTACAGCTCATATTGCGGTTGCTGTTGCTGGCACTTTCTATTTACGGCTTGTCATGGGTAGGCTTTAACCCTGACTATCGCGGTACCTTTGTTGGCCTGGCTTTGTTTGTAGTGCTGCAGATAGGCTTGCTGGTGCACTTTCATGAGCGTACTAACAGGCTCTTTCTCCGCTTCCTGAACTCAATTAAGTATGATGACTTTACGGAGCAGTTCCACATCAGTGGCGAGGGAAAGACCTTGCGGGGACTCTCGCTGCAGCTGAATGAGGTGATGGAGAAATTCCGTCATGTACGGGCGGAGAAGGAGGCGCACCTGCAGTACTTTGAAGTCATTGTGCAGCATATCGGGATTGGGATTATGACGTTCAGGCCGGAAGGAAAAATCCTGCTGCTTAACAACGCGGCTAAAAAGCTGCTGAAGGTGGGGCAGCTGCGCGAGGTGCAGGAACTGGCAGCCGTGAGCCCGGAACTGGCGCTGGGCCTGCAGCAGCTCGAAAACGGGGAGAAGGTGCTGGTGCCGGTACGACAAGGGACAGAGCAGGCCAACCTGTCGGTGCATGTTATCGAGCTCTCGCTGCTGGGAGAGCGCATACGCCTAGCATCGCTCCAGAATATACAGACGGAGTTAGAGGAGAAGGAGATGGAGGCATGGCACAACCTGATAAAAGTGTTGACCCACGAAATCATGAATTCTGTTACGCCGATTGCCTCTCTTTCTTCGAGCGCCTATGAGGAGGTGAGCAGCTACACCGACACTGAAGCTGAGGAAGTGACGCTACTGCGCGAGGAATTGGCAGATATAGGGCAATGCCTGCAAACCATCAGCCGCCGGTCAGATGGGCTCATTCACTTTGTGAACGACTTCCGCAACCTGACCACTATTGCGGTGCCGCAGCTGAGTCATTTCAACGTAACGGAGCTCCTGCAGGAAATAAAGGTGCTGCTGCGTGGGCAGTTAGCTGCTAAAAACGTAAAGCTGCAGCTGGAAGCCCCAAAAGAAAGCCTGATTCTTTCTGCTGACAGGGCCATGATTGAGCAGGTGCTGATTAACCTGATAAAGAATGCCATGGAGGCAGTGCAGGAGCAGCCGGAGGGAAAAGTAGTTGTCCGTGCTTACCATGATGAGCGCAGCCGCATCAGTATAGAAGTAGCTGATAACGGTCATGGCATGACCACCGAAGCCATGGCTAAAATATTTATCCCTTTTTTTACCACCAAAAAATCTGGCTCAGGTATCGGCTTAAGCCTGTCGCGGCAGATTATGCGCCTGCACAAAGGCACTATTTCAGTGCAGTCGGAGCTGGGAAAGGGCACCACCTTTGTGTTGCGGTTTTAAAGAGAAGTCCTGGACTACTGTAGCTATTCTTAACTTGTTATTTAAGCAGGAACCGGTAAAACTTTTATCTCTCAATTGCTTATAAATAGTAAACCAGAAGAAGAACAGCATGATAAGCAACGAGCAGGAAGTGGGAGTACGGGTGAGCGCAGACAGCCATGCACCCATGGTAGCCAATATTGAGGCAGGCGCTCAGAAAATGGTGCTCGATGAATCGGGTGTGCTGACAGGTGCCAAAATAGGTCCTGACCCTTACGACTATATCCTGAGCGCCCTCGGCGCCTGTACCGTGATTACGCTGCACATGTATGCGCAACGCAAAGGCTGGCCTCTTCAACGGGCAGAGGTAGTCCTGCGGCACGGGCGTGCTCATTCAAAAGACTGTGAAAACTGCGAAGACACACTTTCCAAACTCACACAGGTCACAAAGCAACTGCGGTTAGTCGGAGACCTGACACCGGAGCAGCGAAAGCGTCTGAAGATTATTTCTGCCAAATGCCCGGTGCAAAAAACCTTGGAGGCTGGTATTCATATTGTTACTGAGTTGGAGGAGTAATAACTCAAGCCATTCGCTTCGGAGAAAGATTGAAGTACTCCTCAAGCGTCAACTCGCCTACAGTCGGTGCTACACAGTCTTCTGCGGATACAGCTACCAGGAAGGCTAACTTATCATACATATTCCGGCTGAACAGCCTGAGAAGTGGCAACAGCAGGTTTACGACGCCAGAAGGCACCTAGCGGATTGCTCCTGTATAACCCGCAACTTTGCAGGCCAGCTGTACCAGTTCAAGGCGACTGTAAAAATGCTTTCCTCCAACAGGCACAATAGCGGAAGGTGTATCTATATGCTGCACAGCCAGCTTTGCAAGGTCTCCCTCATAGATCGGATTGGTCTTCTTGTCGCCGGCTCCCAAAGACCCTATCTGCCCCTTACGGGCCATGGTCACCACTTCATCGAAGGCAGAGAAGAGGGCTGTCGGCTGCAGAATAGAATAGCTGATGCCAGACTTCTGCAATTCATCTGAAAAACCAGCATGCGCTTTAAAGTACGCCAGCTCCGGGTGCTCTTCCGCTCGGAACGCTGAAATGTAAATGAACTGCTGCACCCCCGCCTGTTTCGCCTCCTGCAGCAGGTTGAAGTTAGCGGAATAGTCAATGTCGTGGAAGCTGCCGTTGCTTTTATCCCCCAGGCTGATGCTTTTCCCGAGGGCAGATACCACGATGTCTACCCCCTGGCAGCAACCTTTCAGCTGCTCCGAGTTGGTGGCATCGGCCAGAATAACTTTTTGCGGGGCAGGAGAGAGGGCTGTGGCTTTTGTGGCAGAACGCGCCAGTGCTGTGACACTATAACCCTGCAACTGTAGTTCGCGCAGCAGGTGCTGGCCCAGGTGACCTGTGGCTCCGGCTAATAATACATTTCTCATCTTTTTGCCTGAATGTGTAGCGTAACGAAAGGTATTTACTGCATTCCACTTAATCAAGCCCTTTTATAACAGCATCAGGGGCAGCAGGAAGATTTATTATTTGCTATCTTCGTTCGCAAACAGGTAACTGTCAAATTTAAAAAGGAGCATAATTTTATAGATCACATGCTGAGAAAACTCACCCACACTTACTTTATCGCCGCTATGCTTGCCTGCGGGCTGATGGCCTGTGTACCCATAGAGCAGCAGGGAAGTACGGCCACCGGAGGCAGCGCCCAGACAGCCTTACGATATGAGGACTACGTGTATGACGAAAGCATTCAGTCGGTGCAGACTTACCTGGCAACAGGTTTACCGGAGGAGGTGCTGAACCCTGCCGTTACATCCATTGCGCAGCAACAGCCCATTGTGCTGGAGTTCGACAGGCTGAATGCACGCCAGCAGCGCCTGATTGTGAAGCTGCAACATTGCGATGCCAACTGGACTCCCTCCACGCTCAATAACACGCAGTTCCTCTACGATTTCAACGAGTTCATCATTACGGATGCCCAGATTTCGGTGAACACCCGCATTCCGTATGTGCATTACCGTTTTGCAGTGCCAAAGGTGCGGATAAGCGGAAACTACCTGCTTATAGTGCAGGAGGAGGGAGGAGCCCCCTTGCTTACGCAGCGCATTATGGTTTACGAGAATGCCCTTGTGGTTGCAGCTAAATTAGGCGCACCCCTTGGTCCGGGAGGCAGGGAAACCCGGCAGCCACTGGAGTTTAACATCATGTACCCGGATTATGAACTGGTAAACCCGGCAATGGAGGTGAAGACTGTTGTGAGGCAAAACTACCGCTGGGACAATGCCAAAGTCATTAGCAAGCCAACCTTTATTCATGATGCGCAGCGCCGCCTGGAGTACGTGTTCTTTGAGCCAAAAGACCAGTTTCAAGGATTAAGCGAATTCAGGGCTTTCGATACCCGAAGCCTCAACTTCCGCAGCATTGGCGTGCAAAGTATTAACCTCCAGGCCAGCCCTGTGGAAGTGAACCTGGAGACCGGCAAAAACCGCCAGACAATGGCGTACTCCCAGGACCCGGACATTAACGGGATGCGGATATTCGGCAATAAGCAGTTTGGCAACGGCGATGTGAACGGAGACTACACCTGGGTTGATTTTGAGTTGGAGGTAGCCAGCAAGGCACCGGGGGAAGTGTATATCCAGGGAGAACTTACAAACTGGCAACCTATAGAGGAAGCGCGCCTGATATATGATATTGAACGCAGTGTGTACTCCGGCCGAATGCTGCTAAAGCAGGGGTACTACAACTACTATTTTGCCCTGCAACAGGCTGCTGCCACTCCACTAGACGCCAGCTATTTTGAAGGCAGCCATTTCGCAACAGACAACATTTACGATATCCTGGTGTACTACCGCCCACCCGGCACCCGCGCAGATCTGCTGGTGGGTTATGAGCAGTTGTTCTTTAACAGGAAGTAGCAGGAGAGGTTAGTGAACAGTGGTAGATAACGCAGAAAAGCCGAATAACTCTATTTTTTGCTATGTTGGCCAAACTTGTAAACGAAATATAACATTAAGATCAAAACAGATGAGTGATTTTTCTATAAGAGATATATTAAATCAAATCAGTAAAGGTAATTTACGTATCCCAGCTTTTCAAAGAGGCTTTGTTTGGGATTCTGATTCAGTTGCTTTTCTAATGGATAGCATTTATAAAGGCTACCCATTTGGGACAATACAGTTATGGAGAACCAAAGAAAAGTTAGAAACTGAAAAGCAATTTGGACCTTTTAGACTGTTTGAGAGAGATGAAGAATATCCTATCGATTACGTTTTAGATGGACAACAAAGAATAACTTCAATATTCGGAGTTTTTCAGAATGAAATCGATGAAATAGAAGGTGTTGAAAATCCATTCAAAGTATACTATGATTTAGAAGCAGGAGATAATGCCCAAGATTCTCAATTTCTACCACTTAAAGATGAGGAGGTAAATCCACAAAAGCACTTCCCCCTAAATTGCCTTTTTGACACTGTTAAATATAGGCGCGCTACCAAAGATTTCGATGAATTCATAGTCCAAAAGATTGATGATTTGCAAGCAATTTTCAAAGAAGTTAAAATTCCTTATCAAACATTAGAAACCGATGATAAATCTAAAGTAGCAATAGTATTTGAAAGAATTAATAGAAAGGGTGTTCCTTTAGATACTTTACAATTATTAACAGCATGGACATGGAGTGAAGATTTTGATTTACAAGATAAATTTGAAGATTTACAAGAAGAGTTAAGGCCTTATGGCTTCGATGATTTAGGTGCAAATGCTAATTTACTTTTAAAGATAACATCCTCAATTTTAACTAACAATTCAACTTCAAAGAGTCTAATTGAGTTAAACGGCAATGTTGTTCGGGATAAATTCCAAGTGGTTGTAAATGGTATAAAAGGAGCTATAGACTTTCTGAGAAATAACCTAAAAATTGAAAAACTATCTAATTTACCTTACGAACACATTTTAATACCTCTTTCTGTGTTTTTTTCAAATGAGGGAAATCAACATTTTAATTATAATAATGACCAAAGAAGAAAAATAATTTCTTGGTTTTGGAAGTGTTCATTCAGTAAAAGATATAGTGCAGGTACAACAAAGAATATAAATAGGGACATAGAAGAAATGCTTAAATTGAAAGAAAACGTTTCTATTTCTAATATTCAAAACATATCTCTAAATATCGATGAAAACTTTTTCAAGGGTACTGATTTTACAATGGGCACTGTAAGTACTAAAGCTTTCATCTTATTACTAGCACAGAAACAACCAAAAAGTTTTATTACTGGCAGTAACATTACCCTTTCCAATGTTCTAAAGGAATACAATAGAAATGAATTTCATCATATTTATCCCAAAGCCTATATAAATTCTTTAGATGAGGACACCGTTGATTATTCAGTGAATTGCTTGGCTAACTTTTGTTTTTTATCAAGAAATGATAATAAAAGAATTGACTGCAAAAAACCATCAGTTTATAGAACTCGCGATATGCCTCAAGATGTATCAGAAATTTTAGAATCAGCAATAGTGGATGAAGATAAGTTTGTTGCTGATGACTTCAATGCATTCATAGATGATAGAGCAATTAAATTGAATAATTATCTTATGTCTTTAGTATAAAAGCCACTAGTAATATTTTATATAAAATTATTTGTTCGCTGCGGCTTTGCTCTAACCGTTAAAGTGACCTTAAATGTAGATAATAAATGAAAATTAAATTATTGCTGAGTGCCTTGGCGGTGTTTGGTTTCAGCTTAGTAGGTAACGCCCAATCCGTAAAAAAGCATGGACAGCTAACAGTAGACGGAACGCAGCTGAAAGACCAGAATGGAGAAGCTATTGTATTGCGTGGCATGAGTTATGGCTGGCATAACTTCTGGCCACGGTTCTACAATGCCGGTTCTGTGAAGTGGCTGCACAAAGACTGGAAAGCTTCTGTGGTGCGTGCTGCCATGGGCATAGAGCCCCGAAATGGTTACCTTGAAAAGCCCGAGTGGTCGAAGGAGAAAGTGAAGGCTGTGGTGGATGCCGCTATAAAAGAAGACATGTACGTCATCATCGACTGGCATAGCCACAACATCAATCTGGAAGAGGCGAAGGCTTTTTTTACTGAAATGGCGCAGACCTACGGCAAAAACCCGCATGTGATTTATGAGATTTTCAATGAGCCGGATGAGGAGTCGTGGGAGGAAGTGAAGGCATATTCCACCGAGGTAATAGAAGCTATCCGGGCACATGACCCGGACAATATCATTCTGGTGGGCTCCCCGCATTGGGACCAGGATATACACATTGCTGCCGATGCGCCTCTTACAGGCTTCGATAACCTGATGTACACGGTACACTACTATGCTGCCACCCATAAGCAATCTCTCCGCGACCGCTGCGACTATGCCCTCAGCAAAGGTTTACCGCTTTTCATCTCTGAATCAGCAGGTATGGAGGCAACCGGCGATGGGCCGCTAAATCTGGAAGAGTGGCAGAAATGGATAGACTGGTCCGAAAAAAACAAGGTGAGCTGGATTACCTGGTCTGTGTCTGATAAAGATGAAACCTGCTCTGTACTGCTCCCAACTGCCAATGCAGAGGGCGGTTGGAAAGAAAAAGACCTGAAGACTTCCGGAAAGAAAACCCGATCTTATTTGAGGAGCCTTAACAGTAAGCAGAAATAGCTTATTATGTGTAGGTATATGTGATAGATGGTGGAGTACCTCAGAAAAGAAAGCGGTGCAGGAGTATTCCTGCACCGCTTCTTTTTAAATTGTTCGAAAGTTAAGCTGAGGTTTTTACTGAACAATAATTCTTTTAGTGAAGACTTTACTCTGCCGGTCTGCTTTTAGTAGGTACAACCCCGGAGGTAGGGCAGATATTCTTATCTGATGCACCGCAGCTGTATTTAGTTCTGTCTGTAATACTGTTTGGCCCTTGCTGTTCAGGATGCTATAAGAAGTGAGGAAGGCTTTTCCTGCAGGCCAGGCCACATTGACAAAGGTATCTGCAGGATTAGGGAAAACGGTCAGGGTACCTTCTTCTACATCACCTTTAGCAGCAAGAACAGTTTTAACAGGCAGTTTATCTACAAGTGTATTGAAAGAAACATTGGTCTCTATAGCAGGATTATAATCAAAATAGATAAGTGCCTGATTGTTCAGCACTGTACTGTCGGGTAGACCAGTTTTAGGCTTTATGCTGTAAAGTATGTACCCGTGGCTACCAGGTTCATCCACCTTATCGTCTGGCAGATGAATGTTTTCGAAGTGGAAGCTAACCTGGTTGCCTTTCATGACAGTATACATATCGTGGCTGCTTCCGATTACCTTAAAAGAGCTCAGATCAAACTCTGGTTGTAATTCATTCTGCACAACAATATTGAAGGCTTTGTCGGTGCCCATATTCTGAAAGCGGATGAGGTACTCCAATTCCTGGTTCTTCAATGTCAGGTGCTTTTCACCCAGACCTGCCGGGTTCGACTGAATGTCGTTCGGGTCATAGGAGCAGGTAAGGATTTGCTGCAGGGTAGTAGTATCAGTGTGGACGCTTTGATTGAC
This sequence comes from Pontibacter toksunensis, assembly GCF_042686245.1. Lineage (NCBI taxonomy): Bacteria > Pseudomonadati > Bacteroidota > Cytophagia > Cytophagales > Hymenobacteraceae > Pontibacter > Pontibacter toksunensis. The sequence continues at coordinate 82,797 of NZ_JBHUOX010000007.1, forward strand.
TGTAGTTCTAAAACTGGTAATTAACTTAGAAATCAGGCTGTCGCCCATGTGCTCCACTCCAGGCATAGTAAAGTTAATGGTCACCTTCCCTTTTTTCCCGATTTCTAAATTACTTATTTCCCATATCAAGGTATCTCCGCTCATCCGGCTTGGTGCAGGAAGCGCTGATTCATATGTGAACCTAGTCTCCGCCTTAAGCTTTATGGTACCGCTTGCTCTGGTAGAGCCGTTGTTACTATAGTGCAAGGTATAAGGAGTAGGAAAGCCGCAGCGGGTAGCATCCGACATGAGTGATACATTCACTTTGGTCGCCGGTTGTCGAGGTACAAAACCGAAGCTGTAGCTCCTGCCATTATCCTCTGGCAGGGTGATGGTTGTTTGTGGGGCATCTGATGTTGGCAGCCAACCTTCCTCCGGCTCTGCCGTCAGCGTATAAACTCCATGTTCTAGTGTCAGGTTATTGATGCTTTCACTTGTGAAGATGGTCTTATCCGATTGGTTAAGGGTGTACTTCATGTTAGTTATAAAAGGCTCCTCAGGGTCTTTTACCATATTACTGTTGTAATCTGCAAAGCTGCTTAACTTTACTGTGGCTGCTCTATCAGTAAGTTTATACAGGTTTATCTTTCCTGGTGCTTCTGTCTGATGTGCAGTAAAGTATAACTCTTCTTCATAGATGAAGAACTGAGGTTCAGTAAGTCCCTCAGTGCCCGGTATAATGTCCTCAAACAGGTAGGACTTGTTGCCATCGTAGCGCCACAGTTCGCGCCCGTGCACAGCATCATATTTAAAGAAGTATAGGTTCCCTTTAAATTCTTTAGCAGCATTATCATTGAAAAAAGCATCCACGTGTTCGGCAATCAGTTTTGTGCCAGCAGGGGTGCCATCTGTCTCATACAAAGTTACCAGGGAGTCTCCGGAAGATAGAGCGCTGCTATTTGCAGAGAAAATAGTATTGTTATTGAATTCACCCTGAAAAGCAGTGAAGTTATTTACTTCAAAGAAATTTGTGAAACTGTTATCATTTACTTGTACCAACTGGTTTGTCTTTCTATCAAACCCTAGAAACCCACCATTCTTGTAGTATGTCTGATCCTCGTAAAGACCAACATTTTGCACAACGCCGGCCGGTACTATTCTCGACCCACTGATTTTAAAAAATTGTGTAGCAGTTGGGGTATTTCCTGTTATTTCATGGTCTACACTTACTACATAAAGCTCATCGCTATCACCAAGTAAATGGCTAAAGGTATTATCAACATAATTAATGGGTTTTATATCGCCTAAATATGCCGTACCACTTATGGTGCCATCCGTTTTGTAAACCTCAACACGTTTGCTCTCCATTTGTATGGTGAAATACATGCCATCCTCTGCTTCCAGGTAGGCTAACTTTGTTCCATAAACCCACACATCTCTTTCGAAAAGTGTTGTTACCACTTTCGTCGTCCTATCTACCGCAATTACTTTCATCCTGGCATCTGTTTGGCCCACTACGGCAATCGTATAGTTCTTTCCGGTACAAATGGAGTAGCTTCTATGTGAGGGAAGAAGCTCTTGGCTATGTGTACCCTGGGTCAGGTAGATATTTCCGTTTTCTGTATTGAAGACTACTTCATTACCCAAGCTACCCACTGTTCTATTTATAAATAAGTAGGAGCTTATTGGTTTCGGTATTTGAAAGGTGTTGCCACCATTTAAGTTGTAGACTTCAAAGCTTGTGGTCTTGTTAAAAAATATTTTTTCTTCAGCAAGCACTAAATCAGAGGAGTTATTTTCTTCCTCAAAAGTATGCAACTGAATGGCGTTTTGTGCCTGAGCCGTAAAGGAAAACAGCAACAATGAAAGGAGTAAGGTAAAGGTTTGTCTCATGAACGAAAGTGGTTATATATCTATAACCAAATATAGCACTAAAACAAAAAGAGACCAGCTAGCAACTGGTCTCTTTTGTACTTTTATGTTTTTTACTCCTGAGTTACACGTTAAAACGGAAGTGCATAATATCACCGTCCTGCACTACATAGTCTTTCCCTTCTACCGCCATTTTACCAGCTTCCTTAATCTTCGCCTCTGTTTTATACTCCTGGTAATCCTTTAGCTTGATTACCTCGGCACGGATAAAACCTTTTTCAAAGTCAGAGTGGATGACACCGGCTGCTGCAGGCGCTTTCCAGCCGCGGCCAATCGTCCAGGCACGCACTTCTTTAGGACCCGCTGTAAAGTATGTGATCAGGTTCAGTAACTGGTAAGAAGCGCGGATAAGCTTGTTCAGGCCAGATTCCTTCAGGCCATACTCTGCCAGGAACATTTCTTTTTCTTCCGGGTCTGTCAGCTCTGCAATCTGCGCTTCTATAGAGGCAGAAATCAGTACTACCTGAGCATTCTCGTTTTTCACGTGCTCTTCCAGTACCTTCGAGAAAGCATTGCCGTCGTTCATAGAATCTTCATCAACGTTAGCGGCATAAATTACAGGCTTAGCTGTCAGCAGGTTCAAATCTTCAACAGCTTCTAAATCTTCCTCTGTCACCTCTAAGCTGCGGGCATTCAGCCCTGCCTCCAGGTGGTTTTTATATTTCTCCAGGCTGGCGTGCTCTTTTCTTGCCTTGGCATCGCCGGATTTCGCAGCACGCACAACTTTTAAGAGCTTCTTATCAACAGAATCCAAGTCTTTTAGCTGCAGCTCGGTGTCAATGATTTCTTTATCAGAGATAGGGTCTACTTTTCCGGCTACGTGCACAATGTTTGGATCTTCGAAGCAGCGCACCACATGTATGATGGCATCTACCTCGCGGATGTTTGCAAGGAACTTGTTACCAAGGCCTTCCCCTTTGCTGGCACCTTTCACCAGGCCGGCAATGTCCACAAACTCAATGACAGTAGGAAGCACACGCTCCGGGTGCACCAGTTCTTCCAGAATCTGCAGACGCTCGTCGGGCACCGTAATCACACCCACGTTTGGCTCTATCGTACAGAAAGGGTAATTGGCAGATTCTGCCTTGGCATTAGAAATAGCGTTGAACAACGTAGACTTGCCTACATTTGGCAGTCCGACAATTCCGCATCTGAGTCCCATTATAAATATCTTTTTTAATCAGGCCGCAAATATACGAAATAATCGCCAGCATGACAGCGGCGGGAGTAGAGAGGGGTATTAAATTATAAAGCCCATGGCAAGGCCATGGGCTGAGTTCATTTTCAGTACAGGGTGGTTTATGTTATTCCCACTTCAACTCGTTGCTGAAAGAAGGCTCTACTTCAGCCTCCGCAACAGTAGTTGGCTCCAGAACGGGAGTTGACTCTAAAGAAGCCAGTGCCTCTTCGGTCAAAAGCTCAGATTTAACGTGGTCAATGGTTCCCTGAAGTGCCTCCATAAATTTTGCGAAGTCCTCTTTGTACAGGAAAATCTTGTGCTTCTCATATGAGAAATTATCCTCGTTGAACTTTCTCTTGCTCTCCGTGATAGTCACGTAGAAGTCATTTGAACGAGTTGATTTCACATCAAAGAAATACGTTCTTTTCCCGGCTCTAACCCTCTGGGAATAAATTTCTGCTTTTTCGTTGTTCTCTTCCACCGTTTTAAACGTTAAATTCAACTTTGTGAAGCTAAAAGTAACATATATATCTGATATATAAAAATTCTGAAATTTAAAATTTAAGATAATTTTTTCCCGGTATATTTGCAGTTGGACCAAACTAATGTAGGATGAGTTTCTGTTCGATTGTGTTCTTTCTTATATTTTCAATGTTCAATAAAGTAGCAGGTTATACAGCTGAGGGGACAGCCTCCTTTTATGCCGACCGGTTACACGGGCACAGCACCGCCAGCGGGGAGAAGTATGATAGGCATAAGTTAACAGCGGCACACGCCACACTTCCCTTCAATACGCAAGTGCTGGTGACAAACCTGAAGAACGGCAAATCGGTAGTAGTGCGGGTAAACGACCGCATGGCACGCAGCCGCCACAACATCATAGACCTGTCCAGAGCTGCCGCCCAGGAAGTGGATATGGTCCGCGAAGGAAGCGTCACCGTTAGACTAACTGAAGTGAAAAAGGAGGAGGCAGAGCAACAAGAGCAGCTGCCTGTCGTTTCAGAAGCAGAGGCACACCAGATAAAGTAATACACCATGAAAAAGCCACTCACCCTTGCCGATGTTCAGAAATTTGAAAACATGGAATTTCTGGCAAAACAGCTGGTCGAGGGCTTTATAACTGGCCTTCACCAGTCGCCGTACCATGGCTTTTCTGTGGAGTTTTCGGAGCACCGGCTCTACAACAGCGGCGAGAGCACCCGCCACATCGACTGGAAAGTGTTTGCCCGTACTGATAAACTTTTTGTGAAGCGCTACGAGGAGGAAACAAACCTCCGCTGCCACATGCTGCTGGACGTGTCGCCGTCTATGTATTACCCTACCGAGAACAACGGCAAACTCACTTTTTCAACACTTTGTGCAGCTGCCCTGGCTACCCTGCTCCGCAAGCAGCGGGATGCGGTTGGGCTGGTTACCTTTTCAGATAAGATAGAGTTGCAGACACCTGTACGCTCTACCGGTTCGCACCTGCATACACTGCTGCTAATTCTTCAGAAGCAGCTGGAGCAGAAGCCCACTTCAAAAGACACGAACGTAGCAGACGTTGTACACCATATCGCACAGCAGATACCGAAACGATCGCTGGTAGTCATCTTCAGCGATATGCTGAGCCAGCAGGACAACCTGGATACCATCTTCGCGGCCTTGCAGCACCTGAAGCACCAAAACCACGAGGTGCTTATTTTCCATGTCATGGACCGTAAAACAGAGGAGGAGTTTGACTTTGCCGAGCGACCTTATGTATTTGTGGATGTGGAGACAGGGCAGGAGCTGAAGCTGCAGCCCTCGCAGGTGCGGGAACATTACCGCACAGCCGTAGAAAATTATAAACGCGAGCTGGAACTGAAATGCGGGCAGTATAGGATTGATTTTGTGCCGGTTGATATCAGCGAGCCTTTCGATAAGGTGCTTTACGCTTACCTCGTGAAGCGGGGGAAGGTGAGGTAGCCTTTACCTTAACTTGCCAAAACGGTAGTTAAAAGAGGCACTGTATTGCCGTATGAGGGAGTAAGACTCGCGGAGCTGGTAAAATGCCGGATCATCTACTTCAGATGAGCTTTTGCGGTATTTCTGAAAAGGGCTTCGGAGTGACAGACTTATAGTTGCTTTCTCATCTTTAAGAAACTGCTTGTTGAGCGATAAACTGCTCCATGTATAGCCTGCCGTTCTGCCCTGCAGCATGAGATTAGGAGAATTATAGGTGATGTTGCCGGTCGCACGCCAGCCTTTAGTGAACCGGTAGTTGACATTCGCCCGTGCATTATAAGTAAAACCTGCCCGAGCTTGTGCATTCCCTTCAATGGAACTTCTGTAACTGATATAGTTCGCCATTGTATGCACATTCAGACTTAGTTTTTTAGCTATTGTTGTATTGCTGCTTAGCAAAAGGCTATACCTGCGGTCGCGTCCAAGGTTGCCATAGGTGCTCCTTGCTACAGAATCCTCTCCCAAAGTAGTGAAATACTGAATCGCGTTGTTAGTAAAATGGTGGCTTAGGCTGGCATTGAACGAAGTGCTGTTGATGTGCCTGTTGAAATCGAGTTGCAGTATATGGCTTATAGATGGGTTCAGGCCTGGATTGCCATAGCTGATGTTTAATGGGTCTGTGGCTTCTACAATCGGGTTCAAGTCGTATAAACTCGGCCGCTGTATGCGCTGGCTGTAGGAGAGTTTCAGGCTGCCATTCTCGTGAAGCATGCGGGTGATGGTGACATTAGGGAACACATTCCTGTATCGTTGAGTAGCCCTGGTAGCCGAGGAGCGGAAGTTGGCGTTTAACCTGCTCTCTTCCAATCTCAGTCCTGATCTCAGTCCCCATTTACTTTTGCTTATGTTCAGGGAAGCGTAGGCGGCGTGTACCTCCTGCTGATAGTCAAAGCTGTTGCTCATGGCAGGGTCCAGTACAAACACACCCGTCTCCTGCTCCAGATTTTTATAGAAATAATCGCTGCTATTCTCCTGCAGCATAGACCTGATTCCCAACTCCAGTGTTTGCTCTCCAAGGGGCTGGGTGTAATCTGCCTGAAAATTATACTCCAGCAGGCCATCGCGGTTTTGGGTGTTGCTCTCGCGTCCCTGGTAGTTCAGCAGGGGCTGTAATTTCAAAACTGTTGCGTAGAAGTTTTCACTGTTAGTCAGGTTCAGGTCAATGGAAAGACTGCGCGAATTGTTTTTCTTGAAGTACCGTTGGTATCCAAGGTTCAGGTCAAACGAGTTACTTTCATTCTGGCCAGAGTTTACATTCTGGTAAGCCTCTGTAGGAGCGCCGGCAGCGTTTTTCTGGGTCACTTGTTGGGTATGGCTGTTCGTCCCGTTGTTGTTGTTAAGGTTAAATGAAAGTGTCAGTTGGTCTTGCGGACTTACATCAAAGCTAAGTTCACTCCCGCTGTTCTGTGATTTGCTTTTGCCGCTGCCACTACCCACCTGTTCCAATCTTCCTTTCCGTATCTTGTCTTGCCTGTAGAAGCTGCTGGTGTTTCCGGGCCTGTTTGTATAGTTGTTGCTATACCTGCCGGTCAGGCTCACTTTTCCTGCTGTTCCCGTTGCGGTGGCACTGCCCGTATAACTTTCCGGGGTTCCAGCCATGATTCCGAGTGAGCCATTGTAACCGCTGATATTGCGCTTGTGTGTGATGATGTTTATGATGCCACCGATTCCTGCTGCTTCAAAGCGGGCTGAGGGGTTGGTGATAATCTCAATCTTTTTGATTGCATTGGCAGGCAGTCCCTTCAGTACCTCAGCCGGATTAGAAGAAAAAATGGCTGATCGCTTACCGTTTACCAGTACTTGGTAGTTTTGCTGCCCGTTCAGTGTGATGTTGTCTTCTGCGTCGACAGCTAAGTGTGGCACCTTGCGCAGCAAATCAAATGAGCTAAGCAAATCTATTTCGGGGTCTGCCTCAGCGTGATAAATAATTTTGTCTAGGCTTTGTTCGATGAGTGGCTTCTGGGCAGTTATCTGCACTTCCTGTAGTTGGGTTGCTATTGGTTTAAGCAAAATGATACCAAGGTCCAACGTATCTGAAGTTAAAGGAGAAAAAATGATAGTTTTTGTTTTGAAACCAATGTATGAAATCACAATCTTAATATAATCTTGAGATAACACTGAAATTTCGAATTTTCCATCTTCACTAGAAAGTGTTGTTTGGGGACGAGTTATATTTGTTGATTGATTTTCAACAGTTATAGTTACATAGCTTAGTTTATTCTCATTGATCGAGTCTCTAACTACACCTGTAATCAACTGAGATGAATTTGTTGACTGAGCTAAACAAGTAGATAATGAGATGCATAATAGAACAATATGATAAATAATTTTATCAATAGTGGGTCTTATATGCATTTCAAAATCAATATTCATATAAAATGTTTTATGCTTCCTCAGGTAAGACACATTATAAAATATGCCTTACCTGAGGAAGTCTTATTTTTTAATTAGCGTCTGGAACAGCAAAAGTTTCGTCGTAAATAGAGAGAGTAATATTAGAGTATGAAACACTTGTTTCGCTTCTTGCCATGCCAGGAGGGCATGAGCCAGCTTGTATGTTCTCTTCTGTAGTTATGCAACCTCGTGCTCGTCCGTTTCGAACAGGAACCGCTTGGGTAAAAGATTGATCTTCATAATGTTGAGTCAACCCTGGAACAGGTCCAGATTTTTGGCCTCTGTTATAACAGAAAGTATTGACTGTAAGATCATAGTTGACTATGATTAAAACGCTTTCAACATTTCCCAATCCTGAAATATCATAGCAAACTTGTAACTGCTGGTCATTAGTTACACTAGAAGTAAGGGGAGATCTTAGGTTTGGATTTTGTGCAAAGGCATCAGTAAAATTAAATAGCACTAGTAGTGCGATGGCGAAACTTAAAAATCTTGCTTTCATGATAATTCTAAAATTAAAAGTTGAACGAATAGGTTAGATAGTTGAATAAATATTTTTAAATTATAATTATTAAATATAATTATAAGGGGTTTTTGCTAGTGCATGCGCTAGTGTATATCCAGCTCTGGCCAGGAGCTATATCTTATTGCAACAAGTCAGGGGTATCAATAGAATGTACTTTTTAGGTAATAAGTTTGATGCGAAATTTGTGAAGTTAACATCAACTGTTTCAGGGTTACAGTACCTTTTGCTTCCCTACAGATGATCGACTTATGTACTACTTCTTTAAGATTGAGAAGAATTCAGGCTTTAATGGGCATATTCAATCTTATAGTACAGTAGCTAAGACTAGATTTAGTTCCTTTGATGCGTTACTAACAGGAACTGAACCTGTGCTGCCACATGCAGTCGAAAATATGAGTTTTCTCATGTTTAATTCCACTAACAACAGAAACATAACATTATCTTTTCTTCGTGACACTGCCTTGGCTTCCGTGTTCCGCAAACAGCGTAACACGGATAGCCTTGTTGCCTTTTCAGATAGAATAGAGTTTTAGACAGCCGTTCGCTCTTTTAGGCAGCTCCTGCTGCTTCAAAATTTGTATATTAGATAGTTTTCTTCCCTTGTCAGATAAACTGGATAGGGAAGAAAACTTCATCAAAACATTAGCTCATTAAGGACATCCCATTGTAACATTGGAGCAAACGTTTGTGCCAGCTATACATGCTCTAAGGCTTTGATAAACTACATCCCAGTTCTGATTAGGGCACGGCCTTGGAAGTGTTCCTAGATTGGCAGTAAATGTATATTGTCCAGGTCTGCCGCTAGAGGCGAGTGGCACGTTTGGTATGGTAAAATTTTGCCATGCTGGTGGTCGATTTCCTCCAGGATTTTGGCATCCATAGCGGCCTGTAATTGTAATTGTTAAACCGTCAGCGTTTGTTCCGAGACCAGCTACTTTACCCGATATAGTGTTTGTTTCAGGATCATAACATGGAGTTCCTACGAAATGGGGTCTCTGCGCAAAGGCATCAGTAAAATTAATTAGCACTAGTAGTGCGATGGCAAAACTTAGAACTCTTGCTTTCATGATAATTTTAAAATTAAATGTTGAACGAATATGTTAGATAGTAGATTGAGTGTCTTAAAAAAATAATAAATATAATTTTAAGAGTTTTTTGCTAGTGCACACGCAAGGGTAAATCCAGCTCTGGCCAGGAGCTATATCTTTTTGAAGTGAGTCAGGGGTTTAAACAGAGTGTCCGTTGTGGTTAATCATAATGATTACCAGTAGTGTAGTCACATAATGAAAAATTCTGTGAAAGAACTAATCTCTGTAGGAAAACCACTGATCTTGATGCTATAAGAAAAGTTTATAAAAACTTGTAAAACACGCAATTACCAAAAGTAATATTTGCTAACGCGTACCGAAGGAGATGTGAAGTAATTTCTCTTTGTTATAATCCAGGTTTCTGTTTTTATATCACTTAGTAGTAAATTGATAATCAGTATGTAAGACTTTTTATCTTATACGGTATATGGTATAATAAGACGATTAAATAATGTTTTTTAAAGCAATAACAGGGAAAAGGAAGTAAACACTTTTATTTCATAGGTAAATAAATATTTATAATTAAAATGTTTATACTTCGAATAATGAAAAGCCAAAATTTAGCGCATTATAATTTCAACATTTATTCAGTATTATACTTTCATAGTTGAAAATGGCAGGATTAACTTTTAGTAGCTTTGCCCTTTCCTATATATAGCTTGTTTTGATTTCTAAATAGTCAGTAGGTGAGTAGATATATTTTCTCAAGCTCCTAAAGCACAGAAATAATTTTTTAATACAGAACTAGCTTCATACCAGGAAATCATAACTAATTTCTTTTTCCACTGAACACTTTCAATGAAGGGTATAGCTTACCAGTTCACGCCGTTGCCGTATTTTCTCAGAGTCAACATAATAGATGTCAGTTCTTACCAGGCCTATGCCGGGGGATACGTAGTTGTGCTCCGTGATGATGTGTGTCTCAACGTCAGTTGGAGCTTTATACTTGTTCTCAATTTTAAAGAGGTAGCTGGCATAAGATTCAGAGAAAACTTCAACAGTGTCCATTTGCTGGCTTCTGCTGGTCAGCACGGTCAAATCATAGTCCTGGTATTTGTACATGTAGCCGATTTCGCCAAAGCTGGTGCCCGGGTAAATCATGACAGGTTGTTTGCCGGCTTCGTTGTAGTACACGTAACCGTCGCGGCTGTTCTGCACAATTCTGTTGTCGCTTAAGATGTACCAGGTGCTGTTGTCGATGGTGGTGTCCTTCCGGACCGTATATGCATAGGAGCTCGTCGTCAGTAAGTTTCCGTGGGTGTCGTAATCTTTTACGGCATACGCCCATTCATTCCCGACCTGCAGCGGTACAACTTGCTCTACTGGCGTAATATCCACTTCTTTTTCGCAGGAGGAGAGGGTAAACTGGATAAGAAGAACAGATACGGCGGAAAGTATTTTCTTGTACATAAGCTGGTTTTCATAGGTGCTTTTATCTGTAGAGTTGATCTTCAGGCAAAGCGTTGCAAGCGTCTTGCAAATTTAGAAGAAATATAATAAAAACGCTATTCTTACCTTGTCTTATTCCTTTAAACGTAGGCGCTGCAGGGGCAATAGGGTATAGGTCTGTTGGAGTAGTTGTGGGTACTATTTTGGGGTGTTGTCCAGCGACTGCCAGAGGTACTTGCTGGCAATGGTACGGTAGGGGCGCCAATTTTCTGCAATATTCTGCATGCGTAGTTTCAGGGGCTTGCCTGTCTCCTCTAACCCATAATGGCGCTTCATAGCGTTCTGTATTCCCAAATCGTCCACCGGAAACACATCCGGTCGTTCCAGGGCAAACATCAGCAGCATCTCCACCGTCCACCGCCCGACTCCCTTTATCTGTGTCAGGTGTCTGATTAGTTCTTCGTTTTCCATAGCATCAATGGTGGCGTGCGATATATTCCCATCGGCAGCAAATGCAGCCACGTTCCGCACATAGCCTATCTTCTGAAAGGAAAGTCCGGCACTGCGGAGCATCTCATCCTGCGCCTCCAGCACAAGCTTAGGGTCAGGATATTCATTAGGAAACAAGGAGATAAACCTCTGGAATATCACGGCTGCCACCTTAGCGCTTAACTGCTGCGACACAATGGAGCTCAGCAGTTTGAAGTACAGGTCTTCGGATTTAGAGGATTTCAGAGGATGCCCCCGGGAAATGATAGCCGCCATAACAGGGTCATTAGAGAGTACTTTAAACACATCAGAAGAAGGGAAATCAGGAAGCATATCTTTAAATATTTTGCTCAATTACCTCAATTTTTTAGAATATGGCAACTTATAGGCAGTTTGAAGTGCTTGTTATCTTTGGTTGTATGATGGAACGGAACGATTAGAACTTCCCACTACTATAGATATAATGTGGAAGACAGACGAAAACAAAAAAGCGCATGACAGAATGAGGACCTGTCATGCGCTGGCATTAATGTGTTTGTGTTTCTTAATGTATGTGGTTGATGTCTAAATTGAGAGCAGTATGAGCAGCAGAAAGCTGTGGATACAGAGCCTGCTGCTCACAATTGTAATGCTTTAATTCAGAAAAGTTAACTAGTAGCTTATTCTGTACTGAAGGAGTAAATGAAGGCTGCCCCGAAGGTTGTCTGGCTTTTCTTTGTATATAAACCGTTTGAGTTTTCGAAGAAATCGTCGTTCGATTTATCGAAACGGATTTCCGGTTTAATGTTGAAGTTACCCTCGGCCAGTCTTATATCCCCGGTAAGCGTGAGGGAGGCTACTTCCATAGGTCCGAAATAACGTACTCCTTCCGGATCAGTGTAATATTCTGCGCGCATTCCGATGCCAAAGTTAGAGCTGGTCGCGTAGTTTAAATAAAGTGCGCCGCCGCCCCAGCTGGCATCATCAGCCCAGGGGTCTGTTTCGTCTGACTCAGAGCTTCCGGAGTAAAAGGCGCCATAAGCAGCATTCACGCCTATTTTAAGCGCCTCGTTCAATTGGTAAGAGGAGGTAAAGTCATACAGGCTGGTATAAGAGCCCCTTGTGCCTCCGAAGCTTGACAGCGTATTGTACTCGTCGCCGCCAATCCAGTTAAAGTACATGTCAAAGCCGGGTAACGGAGAAATTCGCGCCTGTGCCGTAACAGACTTCTTGCTGTTAAAGTCTTGCAGGCAGTCCCACCCGTTTACCACGCCCAGCATCAGGCCAAGCTTTTCACTTGCATTGAAGTTCAGCTTAGCGCCAGTGTGGTAAAAAGGGCCGTTTCCGAAGAGATACGACAAGCTGTAGTTGTAATTTAAGGGAGCATCTATCAGTTCATAGCCGATGTGTGTGCCATACTGCCCAATGGTAAAGTTAAGTTTGGGAGTGAAGTCATAGGAGAGATAGGCCTGCTTAATAACACGGGCTGTGCCTTCGTTCCCGAAGTTTCCAAGCTCTGCGTTAGGGCCAAACGTCAGGTCTGCAACCACAGTGGCTTTGCCCTTGGTGTAGGTAAACATGGTCTGGACCAGGCCAAGCGCAAACGTGTTGTGCTTCGTGTCGAAAATGCGACCCTGGTTCAGGCCTGACTCCGGGTTGTTCAGGTTATACTGGTAATAAGCATCCACGTAGCCGCTTACGGTAAGAGCGCCCTTGGCCTCTTCTGTTGCTATTTCCTGCGCATTTGCTAAATTTGCACCTGCGAGGCATGTAACTGCGACGAGTGATAAAAGTCTTTTCATGATCTTGGTTTTTGATGTTGGAAATATTTTGGGAGAAGTATTCTTCCGCTCTGTCCTTCCAGTGGCTGCTTCTCAAATTGCCGTTTTTGAAGTGGTTACTGATTTAAAAGGAGGAGTGGAATGCTGGCATTAGAATCTGAGACGTGGAAGCTTCGCTGGTTCAGCCTGTCTTGCTTTTTTGAAGCAGTGGTAATGCCTGACCGCATTACCACTGTTTTTTCCATGTCACCCTCGGGAGTTTACTCGGCTGCCACCGGTTTGCCTGTTTCTCTGTGGCTGCGTGAGGTGGAGGCAACCATCATCTCTTTTTCGTCCAGGCTTATTTCGAAGCTGTTACCATTAAAGTCAGGATAGGCGTGCATTTTATGCTCATGAATGTCGAGACCTTCAATCTCTTCTCTGGCACTCACCCGGATGCCCATGGTAATCTTTAGCACGTACCACACCAAAAAGGCAAAGGCAAAGCTGAAGACACCAACAACCCCAATCCCGATTAGCTGGCTCATGAATTGGTCTACACCAGCCAGTGCTCCGAAAATGCCCACGGCCAGCGTTCCCCATATGCCGCACACCAGGTGCACAGACAAAGCACCTACCGGGTCATCAATACGCACGCGGTCGAAAAAGACAACTGCCAACACCACCAATCCACCGGCAATAAAGCCTATAATGATGGAGTCGGTTACGCCCATCTGGTCAGCACCTGCCGTAATTCCTACTAAACCAGCGAGTATGCCGTTGAGCACCATGGTGATGTCGCTTGCCTTGAACATTAACAGGGACAAAAGACAGCCTCCTATAGCACCTGCTGCAGCTGCCAGGCTCGTCATCACCAACACACGCGATACAGCGCCCGGGTCTGCTGACAGTACAGAGCCACCGTTAAAGCCAAACCAGCCCAACCAAAGAATGAATACCCCAATGGTAGCAAGTGGAATGCTGTGGCCAGGGATAGGCTTTATTTTGCCATCTATATATTTGCCGATCCTGGACCCGAGCAGTATGATTCCTGCAAGTGCGCCCCAGCCACCCACAGAGTGTACAATGGTAGAGCCAGCGAAATCATAGAAAGGAACTTCCAGCGTGTTCAGGAACCCGCCGCCCCATTTCCACATACCTACAATTGGGTAGCAGAGGCCTACAAACAAGATAGAGAAGACAATGAAGGCAGAAAGCTTGATGCGCTCGGCCACGGCACCGGATACAATGGTGGCGGCTGTGGCGGCAAACATGCCCTGGAAAAGGAAATCAGTCCAGAAAGTGTAGCCTTCGTTATAGGCAGAGGTTTCACCACCCTCCGGCAGCGGAATACCGAAGTTTGAGAAACCGAATACACCTCCAGCAAAACCTTCACCCGGGTACATCATTGAGAAGCCCCAGAGTGCATACGTGATAAGGCCAATAGCTGGAATCATGCTGTTTTTAAAGAGCACGTTCACTGTGTTCTTCGATCGGGCCAGGCCAGATTCCAGAGAGGCAAAGCCGAGGTGCATGACGAAAACCAGGAAAATAGAGACCATCATCCAGACGTTGTTCGTGACAAATAATTCTTGTGACATGGTTTAAAGGTTAAGTTTCTAATTGATTATAATTGTTGTGTTTTTAAGATTAGGTGAGTTTATCAAAGGGCCAGCTCACCATATTCCCCGGTCCGGATGCGGATAACCGATTCCACATCCATGATGAAAATTTTGCCGTCGCCTACTTTTCCTGTGTTGGCTACCTTCAGTATGGTTTCCACCACATCATCCACGTGTTCCTCCGTTACTATCAGCTCAATCTTTGTCCGGGGTATAAATCCGACATTGTAACTCGTGCCCCTGTACACCTGCGAAGAGCTGTGTTCTAAGCCGAAACCCTTTACATCATAAGTCGACATAAAAGCAATACCAATTTCGGTAAGGGCTTCATATACATCCTCAAATTTGGATGTTCTGATGATGGCTTCAATCTTTTTCATAAGGATAGTTTTATGTTTAGGATATATGTTTTACAGGGGGTGTAGCTTAACTTTTGACTAAAGTATGTATTTACCCCCATACTACAAAGGGGGGTAGTGAAAAAATTTGATAAATATTCAAAAACAAGGTGTGGTTGATGCCAGGGTGATAGTAAAAAGATAAGTTTGTTATGAGATTGTCTTTTTACGAGGGATATTCAGAGATAAATACCGGGAGACTGAAACTGTTTTCCGGAGAGGAACTCTGACACAAATCAGGTTAGTACAACAGCTGCCTTTGTATAAATAAGTATAGGCAGTGCCGTTGCTAAGGAAGGAGGAAGTGGCAAAGAGGTGCAGCTGTAGATTCAGGGTGGCTAAGGAGACAGTCGGGGTTCAGAAAAAGGCTGCCGCCCTGCTGAGAGTACACCAGTTATATAGCGGACTGTAGTTACCGTATTTCAGCCGATGTGTCCACATACCATAAACCGGAAGGGCAAAAAAATAGCGCAGGATTTTCTCCTG
The DNA here is from genome assembly GCF_042686245.1 of Pontibacter toksunensis. NCBI lineage: Bacteria > Pseudomonadati > Bacteroidota > Cytophagia > Cytophagales > Hymenobacteraceae > Pontibacter > Pontibacter toksunensis. Next base: position 98,005 of record NZ_JBHUOX010000007.1, read on the forward strand.
CGCTATCATCCTGTAGTGTATGCTTATATACCTATGCGGTGGCCACTGGTGCCTGGCTCATGGCTTTGAGCACCTGCAGTGTATGCTGCAGCATTTCATCTGTTACATCGAGGTGCGTCACAAAGCGTATCATCTGCGGACCGAAGCTGGAGGCACGGATACCTTCTTTTGCCAGCGCATCCACAAAAGCTTTGTCACTATACCTGCTGTTCAGCTTAAAGATGACGATGTTCGTTTCTACCGGCAGTACGCTCTCCACATAATCCGTCTGGATCAGGGTTTCCTCCATCGCCTTTGCTTTTTGATGGTCTTCCTGCAGGCGATCCACATGGTTATCCAGTGCGTAAATGCAGGCAGCAGCCAGGTAACCGGCCTGGCGCATTCCGCCACCTAAAACCTTCCGGACCCTGCGCGAGCGCTTAATAAAGTCTTTGCTACCCAGGAGTACGGAGCCAACCGGTGCACCCAGTCCTTTGGAGAGGCACACAGAGATGCTGTCAAAATACATGCCGTAGTCCTGTGGGCTGTCGCCGGAGGCAGCCAGTGCATTGAAAACGCGTGCACCGTCGAGGTGCAGGGCCAGGTGGTGGCGTTTGCAGACCTCTGAGATGGCTGCTATTTCCTCTATGGTATAAAAGGTGCCGCCGCCTTTGTTGCAGGTGTTCTCCAGGGCTACCAGCTTTGTCTCTGGGAAATGCACATTATCCAGGGGGCGGATGTGCGCCTCTACCTGCTCCGGCGTCATTTTGCCGCGGGTGCCGTGTACCAGGGCTACAGAGGCACCGGAGTTAAAGGAGATACCGCCGCCTTCATATTGGTAAATATGTGCAGTTACGTCGCAAATCACCTCGGTAAGTGGTTGTGTGTGCACTTTAATCGCAATCTGATTAGTCATGGTGCCGGAAGGGCAGAAGAGACCGGCCTCCATGCCAAACATGGCGGCTGTTTTAGCCTCCAGTTTATTTATAGTTGTGTCTTCGCCGTACACATCGTCTCCAACCTCTGCGCTGAACATGGCCTGAAGCATGGCAGGAGTGGGTTTGGTAACGGTGTCAGAGCGTAAATCTGTTATCTGCATAAGAATTTGGTTCTGGAAATATTTTACTTTGTAAAATTAATAACTTACTTTTGCCGTTCAAATTAAATTATTGCATCGATGGGAGTTACTAGATTAAAAAGAAAAGACCGTAAGAATAAGGCAAGAGCAAACAACAGAGTAGCAAGGATTAAGCAACTGTTGGCAACGCCTGTTATCAAGAACGTTGACATGGACGAGTTGAGAGCTCAGTTCGGTGAGGCTCCAAAAAACAAGAAAGAGGAGAACACTGAGGCGCCTGCTGCGCAGACGGAAGAAAATTCTACAGAAGAGACTTCTGCTGAGTAGTTCTTTTTAGGGGTACGTAAGCCCATCTGCCTGCCGCTGCTATTCCAGCAAATGGCGGCGGCTTACTAAAAAGATATCAGAGTGTGTTTGCCACGGCAGGCACACTTTTTTTATGCCCTTTTCCCAAGCTCAATTACCTGCAGGTCCCGTACCTGGCCTTCCTCAATAGCAAAGCGCACCATGGTTCTTATCTTATGAAAGCCGTGCCTTCCTGCTGCCCCTGGGTTTATGTGCAGGAGGTTGTTCAGGCTTTTGTCCGTCATCACCTTCAGGATGTGTGAGTGGCCGGTGATGAACATCTTCGGTGGGTTCTCCTTTATCATGCCCCGCACATCAGGGTGATACTTGCCGGGGTATCCGCCAATATGCGTCATCAGCACGTCCAACCCATTCACCTCAAAGCGCTCCACCTTTGGGTGCAGCTTTCGCACGTCCTGTCCATCAATATTACCATATACACCCCTTAACGGCGCAACCTCACTCAGGCGCTCCGATACCTCCGCCGTTCCAAAATCCCCGGCATGCCATATCTCATCACGGTCTGAGAGGTGTTGAAGTATCTGGTCGTCAAGGTAAGAGTGGGTATCTGAAAGCAGGCCTATTTTCATATCATTTGTTTTGCAGTAGTTTCAGGTTTACTGCAGAAATGGTGGAGTGGTTATGCTCTGATTGCATATACAGCAAAAGAAACAGCGGCCAAATCAGAGGAAATGACGGTCACAAAATCAGATTACCCTCCTTGGATTAGCCAAAACAAGAGTGTTGAGCTAACGGGCGTAGCTCTGAGGGGGAGGGGTGGTTTTATCCGGAATCGCAAGTATCTACCTAAGGTTGGGCTTTCGTGGGTATAGACTTAGTACTGAAGGTAAATCCTGTAAATCCTGATTCAGACTACTTTCCCCAGGTCTCCGGAGACTGTCGCCACTGCGCCAGTGCCTCCATGGCAGAAGCATGGATATAACCATTGGCCACGGCAGCCTCAGTGAGTGCGTTATAATTGCTGAGACAGTATAGCGGAATACCTGCCTGACGGAAATTATCATCTGCCACAGAAAAGCCATAGGTAAAAATGGCTGCCATTCCGATTACTTCTGCTCCTGCGGCTTTTACTGCTTCAGCGGCTTTTAGTGAACTTCCTCCTGTGGAGATAAGGTCTTCTACCAGCACCACTTTCTGTCCTTCTAATAAACGTCCCTCAATCTGGTTGCCCATGCCGTGCTTCTTTGGCTCCGGGCGTACGTAGAGGAAAGGCATTTCCAGCAGTTCAGCAACGAGGGCGCCCTGTGCAATGCCTGCTGTGGCAACACCGGCAATGGCTTCTGCCTCCGGGTAGTGCTGCTTAATGAGTTCGGCCAGTTGCTGCTTGATATAACTGCGGATGTACGGAAAGGAGAGGGTGACGCGGTTATCGCAGTAGATAGGTGAGTTCCAGCCGCTGCTCCACTTAAAAGGTTGCTCTGGTCTTAGTTTTACTGCCTCTGTTTCCAGCAGGAAAGAGGCTACCTGATGTGCTGTGTTCGTAGAATCCATGGCCGAAATTACATAAATATTATTCCTTTTTAAGCCTGTGAATTTTGTTTCAAGTGATTTATTTATTGATTTGTATAAATTTAGAATTCTTCATCAGAAGCACCTAAGCGCATGAACGTTTTCATCAATGATATTCCCCTGATTCTAAAAAAAGCGACCGAGAAGGTGTACAAGCATGAGTACGACCTGATCCTAAAAGCTTCTGACCACTTTACTTCCAAAGACCTTGTGGGGGATGTGCTGATAAAAGATGCTGATATCCTGTTGATCGACCGTATTGTGCGGTTAATGGAGGTAAAGAAGCTGAAGAAGCTGCGCTCGCTGACCCTGGTAACCGATAAAAAGAAAAAGCTGATTGCGCATCTTAAAGATCAATTCAAAATTGTTCGGGCAGCCGGTGGCCTGGTGCTGCAGGACGGAAAGATTCTGATGATGTACCGCCTGGGCGTGTGGGACCTGCCGAAGGGAAAGCTCAACAAGAAAGAAAAAGTGCAGGAAGGAGCCCTGCGCGAGGTAGAGGAGGAGTGCAACATTCAGGTGGAGGTAATAGACAAGCTGCCGAAGACCTGGCATTCCTATGCTTTCAAAGGTAAAAAAATACTGAAGAAAACAACCTGGTATGTCATGAACTGCACCGACGATAGCCTGATGAAGCCGCAGGCGGAAGAGTTCATTGAAGAAGTGCGTTGGATGACCCCCCAGGAGGTAGAAGAGGTATTACCTAAAGCTTATACATCCATTGCCTTTATTGTCCGGCACTATCTGCAATCTCTGAAAACTGGAAAGGTATAAACTGATCCACATTGCCTCCGAAGCGGTGAATCTCCCGGATAATAGAGGAACTGATAGCGGCAAGCAAGGGTGATGTAATCAGGAACACGCTCTCCAGGTCGTTGTTCACCTGCCTGTTTGCCTGCGCAATGGTGTTTTCATATTCAAAGTCAGTGGTGTTGCGCAGGCCACGCAACAGGAACTGCGCCCCAACCTCCCGCGCAAACTCTGCCGTAAGCCCTTTAAAGGTCTGCACCTGTATGTTTGGCTGGTTTTCAAAAAGTCGCGTCATCACATCAAACATTTTCTCTACCGGTATATAGCGCTGCTTGCTGCTGTTGTTCCCGATAGCCACAATCACTTCGTCAAAAAGCTTAGCCCCACGCATCACTACATCATAGTGGCCGTTGGTAAATGGGTCGAAGGAACCTGGGAAAAGGGCAATTCTTTTCATAATTTATTTTTGATTAAATGAATTTTGAAGAACGGAATATTAGAAATCAAACTATAAATGGCTACTAACTATAGAATAGGCTAAGTCAGCATTTTTATTCAATCATTCAGTTATTCAAAATTGAATTTACTCACATAAGTGCAGGCTGTAGAGTTCGAAATAGCGATGCTCAAACATGTCGTGGAATTTATAACTATACTCTACATCAGCAGGCTTTTTGCCTAATTTGATGTGGCGGACATACTTCTGCAAAATGTTAAACAGGGAAGAGTCATGTGTTATATCGCCCCAGGTAGTGAGCGTTTCCTGCTCCGGGTTCAGCTTCTGTTCCTGCATTACAAAGATGATGTAATAGATGAAGTCCTCAGGGCTATGGTACTGAAAAACATTGCAGAACTCCAGCCCGCTTTGGTTTACTACCAGTATCGTAACATAGTTGCGTTCCACAAATATATACATGTTGCGGGCAGCCGTGCGTTCAGTATGATGCAGCACGCTGCGTATGAGCGCACTGGTCTGGTGCACAAACTGAACAGGCCGCCGGGGGAAGAGCTCGCGTAGTGTTTCGTAAGAGGCGGCATCCACCGAAAATATGTTTAGGGCCTCCAGCCCACTGTGGCGGTACGACAGCACCACATCCTGCAGCGGGTTCAGTTCTGTGTGCAGGCGCAGGTAATCTTCTTTGTGAGTGGGTTCGTAAAGTGTTTCCGGAACAAGCGTGAAGTGCAGATTACTGTAAGAGATACGTATAACATTCCACTGCTGCTCTTGCAATAAGGCATTTTCAGCGGCTATCAGGCGCAGTTGCTCCGCTACCTGCAGCGGCGTAAAAATGGTTATCAGTTCATAGTCCTCCAGCACTACAAACTTGTTTCGCACGGTATCTACTACGGCCAGCCTGATAGCCTTCTGGCTAAGCGACAGGTATAAGTTGCAGTAAGAAGCCTGCGAAAGCGCAAAGGCCTCATCTTCTATTTTGTGGGAGAGCCGGTAATGGGTGTTGATGGTGTTCAAAATATTGGACTATGGAAAAAAGCTACTTAGAGTGATGGCGCACTTCTGCAAGTATAAAAAAAATATACCAAAAGGCAGCGACGCCTTACGTCGGGATGAAATGATGTTTTAGCCCTAGCAAGTCATCGAAGCACAGTAATAACTGCAGCGCCCGGTGCTTGTCCGGGAAGGGAATGGCCTGCAGCTCTTTTATTGTGAGCCACTGCACGTGCTCAATCAGTTGCCCGCCTTCTGCTGCTTCCGGGTCAGCGCCCGTCTTTAAAGCGCCACCTGTTACGTTAGCCTCAAAAAAGAACTCTATGGCGTGCAGGGGAGGCTGTAGAAATTCATTTACAAACAGGAACCGCTCCACCTTTACTTCCAGGCCTGTTTCTTCCAGTATTTCGCGCTTCAGGCACGCTTGCATGGTCTCGCCATATTGCAGGCCTCCCCCGGGTGGGGCCCAGAAGGCGGTGTTGCCAACAGTGCTGCCGTGGCGCACCAGCAGGAGCTTATCGTTTTTGATGCAGATACCGCACACGCGGACCCGGAGTTTGTCAGCGTAGGCGGCTGTTTTAGGGTTGAGTTCAGGCATACTTTGTGAGCTATAGGTATAGGCTGTACTTTTACAGCATGATCAAGACACATAATCCTGACTTCGTGCAGGACATAAGGGAAAAATTAGAGCGGCAGGAGTTTATGAAGCTCCTGGGCTTTCACATCACAAAGATAGGAATTGGCAGCATAGAAGGCGAATTAGCCCTTCAGGACATACACCGGCAGCACCTGGGCTTCAGCCACGGCGGTGTCATCGCTACCTTAGCTGATATTGTGGCTGGCTTTGCCGCCGGCACCTTGGTACCAAAGGGCCATCATGTGGTCACGGCAGAACTAAAGGTTTCATATTTTCACCCTGGGGTGGGCGAGAAGCTAATAGCGAAAGGAGTTGTCATCAAACCCGGGCGAAAGCTATACTTCTGTGAGGCAGAAATATACGTGGTGAAAGAAAATAATGCCCCTTTGCTCATAGCCAAAGCGAGTACTACAATGGCAGCCATAACCCCAAACAATATTTAACGTAGAGACTTAACATTAAACTTTATTTTGTTTCTTTTAATTAAAACTATAACTTAAAGCATGGTTTTTCATTTAAAAAGACTACAAAATAAACAATTTAAAAAAATGTAGTGCTTGGCATTGCATTATTATGTACTTTTGAGGAAAATAAAAAATTATCATGAACAAAGGAGTAGTAAAGTTCTTTAATGAGACAAAAGGTTTTGGATTCATTAAGGATGAAAGCACAGGACAAGAGTATTTCGTACATGTTAGCGGTCTTGTTGACGAGATCAGAGAAAATGACGAAGTAACGTATGAACTTCAGGAAGGAAGAAAAGGACTAAATGCTGTTAACGTTAAAAGAGCTTAGTTCTTAGACTATACAACATTCTAAAAATCCAGAAAGCCTTACCGAAGCGTAAGGCTTTTTTTTGTGCAAAATTTTCTGCTGCCGTACCTTTGCGCATAACACAGAAAAATAAAATCTATCCGGGTTTAAGAGATTAACAAAGACAAGCGTGGCTTATAACCTCCTTGTTTTGTAGCACCCGGATGCTCTTATTCTTCTTTTTAGTACATTTATTTCTAACAAAACATGCGCCCCTTAGAAGCCCTGCGTAGTAATTTCCCTTTTGAACCTACCGAAGATCAGGCAAAACTCTTCACGAAACTAGATGAGTTTATACTTGCCAAGCAGGAGGAGCGACAGGTTTTCCTGCTGAAAGGCTATGCCGGTACCGGTAAAACAACAGTGGTTTCGTCGCTGGTCAAAATCCTGAATACGTTTGGCTATAAGTATGTATTGCTGGCGCCAACCGGCCGTGCGGCGAAGGTTATGGCTAGTTACAGCGGAAAGCCGGCACATACCATACACAAAAAGATATACCGCCAGACAGCCAACCCTTTTTCTGAAGGCCTTTCCTTTACCCGTCAGCCAAACAAATCTGACAATACAATCTATATTGTGGACGAGTCGTCGATGATCTCCGATGAAAGCGGATTTGGGGCAAATGGCTTGCTGGAGGACTTGCTGAACTTCGTGTTTGATAAAAAAAACAACAAGCTCCTGCTGATAGGAGACACTGCCCAGTTGCCACCGGTAGGGCAGGCGCTGAGCCCATCACTGGATGCGGAGTACCTGAAAAAGAATTTCTGGTGTCATGTGCAGCAGGTAGAGCTGCGCAACGTGATGCGCCAGGCGGAGGCATCCGGCATTCTCATGAATGCTACCCAGCTGCGCGACCAGATGAAGCAGGAGCCGCTTGACATTAAACTGTCTACTAAAGGCTGGCGTGATATTTTCCGGATGACCGGCGAGAAGTTGGAGGATGGTTTGCGCTATGCCTATGATAAGTTTGGTGTTGAGAACACCATCATCATCTGCCGCTCTAACAAGTCTGCTAACCTGTATAACCAACACGTGCGCCGGCGAATTTTCTTTGCTGAAGATGAGTTAGGCGTTGGTGATTACCTGATGATTGTACGCAATAATTATTTCTGGCTCCCGAAGGATTCCGACATAGGTTTTATGGCTAACGGTGACTTTGTGGAGGTAACCAAAATTATCCGCTACGAGGATATGTATGGCTTCCGGTTTGCTGACGTACGTGTCCGGTTTGTAGATTACCCGGAGGCACAGGAAGAGGAAGTAAAGATTATGCTGGATACCCTGTATACCGACGCACCCGCCCTACCCGCTGACCAAAATAAGAAGCTGTACGAAGAGGTGCTGCAGGATTATGCGGACATCAAAACGAAGAAGGAGCGAAGCAAGGAATTAAAAAAAAACCCATACTTAAATGCGCTGCAGGTAAAATTCGCCTATGCCCTGACCTGCCATAAAGCACAGGGTGGCCAATGGAAAGCGGTATTTGTAGATCAGGGTTTTCTGAAAGAGGATATGGTTAACGAAGAGTTTGCCCGTTGGCTGTACACAGCCCTTACTAGGTCGTCGGAGGAATTGTACCTGCTGAACTTTAATCAACAATTATTAGTTAGCTAATCAAATAAATGCTTATTTTGTAACGTTTTTAGTAACAAATAAGTACCATAGCTATTGCTTTAAAACCTTAACTCTTTACACAGATGAAAAAAGTACTTCTTTCTTTTGCTTTTGCAGCTTTAGTAGCTGGTAGCACTATGGCGCAGGAACAACCAAAAGCCAAGGCGACAGCTCCGCAAGAGCAGGCAAAGAACGGCCCGGCGCTAACTTTTGAGGAAACAGAATTTAACTTCGGCGACATTACTCAAGGCGATGTAGTGGAGCACACGTTTAAGTTTACAAACACAGGCACACAGCCGCTCGTTATTGAGCGTGTGGATGTAACCTGCGGATGTACAACACCCAACTGGACGAAAGAGCCTGTAATGCCAGGTAAAACAGGTTTTGTAACAGCTAAATTTAATAGCGCCGGTAAAATGGGGCAACAGAAAAAAGCTATCACGGTACACTCTAACGCAGCTGAAGGCGCGAAGTATGTGTATATCGTAACTAACATCAAAGACAAATCAACTGCCAGTGCTGCAAAGCAGTAACAAACGCTACAAGATTGACATATATATCGAAAGCCCTCTTGTAGAGGGCTTTTTTTATGTCTTGTACTTCCCGGCAGCGGTGTCAAATGCATGAGTCAGTGCTAAAACAGTTTGGCCTTTATATTATAAGCAATACATTAGTCAGAACTTCCATCAACTTCGGCATTACTGGCTGTGTGCACTCTATCAAAGCAGCTATTACTTTTCTGCCTGCTGTTCAGCTATAAAGCGTTAGCACAGGAAAACCAACCGCAGGAACCTCTTCCACAGAAGGCACGCCATGAGCTATATGCGGGATATGATTTTATACCGGTGCCCGTAGTAGCGAACACTTTTGGCGACTTAATTGGAAGCATCATTTCCTCTGGCGGAGATAATAAAACTTTTGTTGGACCTGTGATGGCGGGATATACTTACTTTGCGTCTGATAAAGTAGGGGTAGGTATAGAAGCGGGCTACACGACTTTTACATCAAAGTACAGTGTCACCGGAGCGTTAGACTACCGAAACAAATTTTTTGTATTAATGCCACATGTCACCTTCTATTGGGCCAGCTTAGAAAGAGTGAATTTTATTCAGGAGCTAAAGCTGGTGTCTGCTATTTCAAGCGTTATCCTTACGATAATAGAGAAGAAGACAGCTTCTATGTGCCTGCTTTTCATGTTACTGCCATTGGTGTGCGTGTAGGAAAGAAGCTGGGCTTTTATATGGACTTAGGGTTCGGTTATGATGGCTTGCTGAATACCGGGTTGAGCATGCGTTTCTAAAAAGCAGAGGCTGTCGGGTTAGCTACAGCCTCTGCTCTTTAAATTGCTTTTAGGTTTAAAAAGCTTTTAGAATAGCATAGAACAAGGCACCCCAGCCAACAATCATGGCTGTACCGCCAATCGGGGTAATGGCTCCAAGCCAGGTGATACCGGTTATACAAAGTGTGTAAAGGGAGCCAGAGAAAATAAGGATTCCCAAGAAAAAACACCAGGCTGCTACCTGTAGTGCCGGGTGCTCTACTCTGAACAGCAACAAACCGACAGCTAGCAGAGCCAGCGTGTGGTACATCTGATATTTTACAGCAGTTTCAAACGTGTCTACCCGGTTTGTTTCCCGCAGCATCGGCCCCAGTGCATGCGCCCCAAAGGCACCGATAGCAACGGTCAGGGCTCCAAATACAGTAGCAATAAGTAATATTGTCTTTTGTGTCACTTTATGTATGATGAAATTCTATGAGTCAGGACAAAGGTAAGGCACGGGCCCTTCACTCTGAACCCATTCATTATTTAAAATTTAAATTTCATCATTCCTAAAGACACTGTCACTCTCCGTCCAGGGCCTCGATTACCTGCTCTTCAAACTCCTGCTGGCTGTCGTACTGGGTAAACTCCAGCGTTTTGTCCTTTGCTTTCAGCTGCTTCACAACATCCAGCGCAACCACAAGGGGTTCTGCTTCTTTGCCGCTGAGGTCTGCATCCCAATCGGCACCCACCAACAATTCGTCGCCATACATGCCAACGCACCAGTTCTCCAGAAACTCAACTAACGTAATGCTTTCCGGAGTATAAGTTGCCCACTCATCTTCGGCACAGGCTGCGGCTCCTGCTTTATCTGACCAGAAAAGGATGACTTCCGTATCCTCGAATTCCTGAGAACTGGAAGTTGCCCAGGTTTCATCTTTTGTCAGGCCCCACACAGCATTTGTATCTACAATGCGCTCTACAAATTCTTTATACTTTTTGTTAACGGTAGCTGCATGCTCTGTCATGATTTTTTGTGTCTTTCGTTTCTTCAAACTGTGCTTTGGAAATTTTTTCAGTACCTGAGTGGAATATGCTGCATCTGGTTTACCCAAATACAGCTGAACCAGAACAAGTGGGGTAGGCTTAAGTATTCTTTACGAGGGTAATTTTAAATTAGGAAATAAATTATAGCTTATTTTATAATTTATAGAATAAATCGGGATAATCAGTGATAATGCCATCTACACCCATCTGCTTCATCTGCTGCATCTTACCCACTTCATTTATAGTCCAGGGTATCAGCTTCATGCCATGCTGGTGGGCTCTTTTAATTAGAGCTAATGTCACCAAAGCTTTATCCGGACTGTATATTGTGGGGGTAAATCCTAAGAAAATCAGGTTCTCCTCGAGACTATGCTCATTTTCTACAAGCAGTGATGTTTTGATCCCCGGAAAAGACCCATGCAGTGCCTGTAGCGTCCGCACATCAAAGGACTGTATGATAACCCAATCGTTCATGCCCTTCAGAGTTATCACGTCCATCAGGCGCTGCACAAACTCTTCAGGCGCCGGATGATATATATTGTCTGTTTCAGGTGTAGACTTTGTCTCGATATTATAAAATACCTGTGGTAACTGATGTGCTTTGAGGTATTCCTGCACCGCGTCAAACACTTCAGACAGCAGCGGCTTGTGCACTTTCATTAGCTGCTGCTGCGGAAAGCGGGGGTAAAATTTTGAGCCTGCATCATACTTTCTGATATCGCTGTAGTCAAGGTTGTACCATACCTGTTTATGAGCGTCTCCTGCAGGTACCTCACTGCCATCCGGTAGCAGTTCGTGCTCCGGGTTGATGTGCGGGTCGTGAGAGAGCAGCACCTGGCCATCCCTGCTGATGTGCGCATCCATTTCCAAAGTGGTAACACCCAAAGCCAACGCCTTTAGCATGGCGGGTATTGTATTCTCCGGCATCAGCCCCCGTGCCCCGCGATGGCCTTCCAAATCAAAAGCAGGCAGACTGTGGGAAGCCGATTGATGTGTCATCTTTTGTTGCAGTGTTCAGGATTATGGCTGTGGCACTACCGGTCATAACTGCGGGCGCCGAAAATGCCGCTTCCCACCCGTATCATGGTGCTTCCTTCTTCTATGGCTAATTTCCAGTCAGAGGTCATTCCCATTGATATCTCCCTGAAATAGTCGCTGGCAATGAAGAAAGTTTCCTTCAGGTTCTGAAAGCACTCACGCAGGTACCTGAACTCCTGGCGCAGCTTCTGCTCGTCTTCTGTATTGGTGGCAATTCCCATTACGCCTGTTATACTAACGTACTTCATCTGCCGGTACTGTTCTGACTGCAGCAGGGCTACTGCTTCCTCGTAAGTCATCCCATACTTTGTTTCCTCATCGGCAATGGAGATTTGCAACATGCAGTTGATGGGCAGTGTGCGGGCAAACTGTTCGGCTCGCCTGTTTATTTCCTCCAGCAGTTTCAGGCTGTCAACAGATTGTATGGTATCAATGTACTGTGCGATGTACTTTACTTTATTTCGCTGCAGGTGGCCTATCAGGTGCCAGGCAATATCATGCGGCAGCAGATCCCTTTTGTCCACCAGCTCCTGCACCTTGTTCTCTCCAAAAAGCCGATGACCAGCATCATAAGCTTCCATTATTTTCTCAGGGGAGTGCGTTTTAGAGACAGCCACTAAACGGCAGGGTGTGTTTTTGAGCTGCTCATCAAAGTAAAGGATGTTTTCGGCTATAGACATGGCTTTTGTTTTCGTATCACGATGTTCATATCATGTATCGCGACAAGTGGTTTTTTGTTTTAACTGAATTAAGAAGCGCCTTCAACCTTTATCTTGAAGCCTCTGAACGTATTTTGTCAACCTGAGGACACTGCCTATGGTGACAGTATTATCTTCAACGCTGTGAGTGATCCCAATCTTGATACGAGATACGAGCGTCATGATACGCAAAAATTAATCTTCCAGCACATTGGTGACAAACGTGTTTTTCAGAAACATCCAAAGCAGGAGGAACAGAAGTGCCCATTTTAGGTATACCTGGTAATAATCATGGGTGTCGCGGAAGCGTTTTTCCGTTACCTCCGTCCGTTCCATCTTGTTGATGTTGCGGAATACCGCCTGCAGCGCATCCTTGCTGTCGGCTCTGTAAAAGTTTCCCGCCCCTATCTGTGCAATCCGCCGCAGGCTGGTTTCATCCATCTGCGTTTCTACGTAAAGTGTTTTACCTGTTTCCTCCTCCTGGTAAGGTACCTGCCCATCTTTACCTATACCTATAGTATAAAGTTTTATGCCATAGGCGTACGCAAGTTGGGCGGCCAGCTCAGGATCCAGGCTGCCGGCGGTATTTTCCCCGTCGCTGATTAAGATGACAACTTTGCTTTTGGCATTAGAATCCCGCATGCGGTTTATAGCCACTGCCAGTGCACTGCCAATGGCGGTACCGTCGTTCGGAATCATTTTAAAGCCGATGGACTGTATGTGTTCCCGCAGTAGCTGGTAGTCTGTAGTGAGAGGGGAGAGGGAGTAGGCATCGCCGGCAAAAACAACTATTCCAATGCGGTCCTGCACGCGGCCGCTGATAAAATCAAGTGCTACCTCTTTGGCTGCTGTAAGGCGGTTTGGCTTTATGTCCTGTAGCTCCATCGAGCCGGATACATCCAGCACCAGCACAATATCTATACCTTCTGCTGTTTGCTCTACCTGCTCATTAGCCCGCTGTGGCCTTGCCAGCGCCACCAGTACCAGCATCATGAAGAGCATGAAGAGCAGGTTAGGAATATGGCGCAGTAAACTGCTCCACTGCCAGCGCACTTTCCCCTCGAACATGGCCAGGTCCAGCCTGTTGCGGGTGTTAAGGGTAAAGAGCCACTTAAATACGAACAGCAGGGGAACAAGGAGCAAAGCATAGAGCACCAGCGGGTACACCCAATCGAAAGAGCGAAGGGTGCTGTAGCTGAACCACTCTAGGCTTAGCCATTCCCATAGGTTGTCACTTACTCTTAGCATTTTTTATAAGTTCTCGCTGGGTTTTATGGCGGCTTTTGGCGAAGCGGCGGAGCATGCCCAGCGCCAAGTTGGTTTCGCCCTCTGTCTCTGTTTGCACGTTGCCGTAAATAGCTTTGTCGCAGATGCGCAGCGCGGTGTTTACTTCCTCGTCGTTCTCGTAATACTCCACAATCTCCTTGGTGGTAAAAGAGTTAATGGCACTACGCTCAAGCTTTGTCAGGTAGTTTTTCCAAAGCGAAACCGCCTTCTCCAGGCTTTGCATCGCGCCTGTTTTCTTAAAACGCTCCTCATGCGAGTTATAGCGGGAGGCAAAATACACGTGGTCCTTGCGTAGGCGGTATAACTTGTACTTGCGCTGTATGGCCTGCCCAAAAATAAGCCAGACCAGGCTCAGGAAAGTGGCTGATGCTACCAGCCACAGCACCAGTTCGGGCCAGTTGAAGCGTTCCTCCACAGTTGCCAGTTCTGTGTCTGCCTTCACCTGCAGCGGCTCCTGTACTTCCTTTACCAACTGGTGCAGCACAACTGCATCGGCCGTGGCAAATACTTCTGTTGTATCCTGATTACTGAGTATATATACGGGTAGCGCCAGTTGCTGCACAGGTTCAATCTCGAAGCTCCGTAATGTATAGATGGCACTGTCGGTGCTTATCCCTGCCTTGGTTGCGGTAGGGAAAAAGTCTTTGCGCACCAGTTCAAAGGGAGCGAAGTTATAGCTTTCCGGCGGCAGCACCACCTCCTGCGTGGCCGGGTGATGGTGCACCAGCGTATATTGCAGCAATTCTCCCAGCCTGGCCGTATCCCGGTTAAAGGATCCTTCCGGCCTGGGTATTTGCTGCCCCCACGCCCCCGCCTGCAGGGAGCAGAGCAGTATGATGATGTATCCTCTAGGCACTTTTCTTTGTAGACTTGTTTCTTAGCCTGAACAGGTTGACCAGTTGCGGCACATAATCCTCGTTTGTCTGGATGGTCAGGTAATTTGCCTGGTACTTCTGGCAGAGGCGCATCAGGTTCTCCTGGTTTTCCCGGTACTGCGCCAGGTAGCGCTTCTGGAACTCATCTCCAGAGGTATTCAGCCATACAGTTCGGCCTGTTTCCTTGTCCAGCACAGGTACAATTCCCATGGGGGGCAGGTCATACTCCCGTATATCCAGCAGGTGCAGCACGATCAGGTCGTGGCGCCTGGCCAGCATCGATAGTTCTTTCTCATAGTTGTTATCGATAAAATCAGAGAGGAGCAGGATAATGCTGCGGCGCTTGATAATGTCCAGTGTCAGCTTGATGCCTGCAGGAAGGTTTGTCTTGCCTGATTTAGGTTGCAGTTCACTCAGAGCCTTAATAATACTGTAGGCCTGTTGTATGCCTTTGGCTGGCTTGATGTATTTTTCCTTCTGGTCTGAGAAACATACTATCCCAATCTGGCTCTGCTGCCTTGCCGCTGACAGTGCCAGCACGCCACAAATCTCTTTTCCGACATCTATTTTCTGCCGGGCACCTGTTCCTATGGTCTGGGAGGCACTCACATCCAGCATCAGAAAAACAGACTGCTCTTTTTCTTCCCGGTACGTTTTCACAAATGTACCATGTCCTTTGGCAGATACGTTCCAGTCTATAGAACGCACGTCATCGCCATACTGGTAGGCGCGTACATCGTCAAACTCCAGCCCTGTTCCCTTAAAAACAGAGTGGAAGTCGCCCTGCATCTGTGTTGTGATGGCTTTGCGTATGCGTATCTCGTACTTGCGTAGCTTCTTTACAAGCTCTTTCATAGGCTGCTGCCTTCTTGCGTAATTTTAAAAGTATCACATATTCTCGTAATTTACACCCGTGAAAAGAATTTTCTGCATCCTTTCTTGTCTCATTCTGCTGGGGTGCCAGCAAGATAACGGGGATAAGCCTGCTAATATGATATCGCAGCCCAAAATGGTGCGCATCTTGGCGGACATCCATACGGTGGAAGCGCTGATAGAGCAAAACATCTCGTATCCGGATACGGCTTTGATGGTCTTTAACAAGCAGCAGTCCGAAATCCTAAAAAAGCACGGGGTAAAGCAGGAGGATTTTAAAGCTACTTATAACTACTATCTCAATCACATCGCGGAGATGGATAAACTTTATGAAGTTGTAGTAGATACCCTCAGTGTCAGGGAGTCCCGGGTGAGGGCAGCGCAGGGGGGGCAGCCGCAGGAACAGGAGCAGGCACCGGAAGGCATGGTTCCTGCTCCTGTTCAGTGAGCTATGCGTGTATTTTCAGTTTGGCAAAACTCAGCAGCAGCGTTTTTTCTCCCACCTCATCGAAGTTGATGATGGCCTTGATACTGTTTCCCTGTGCGTCAATTTTAGAAACAGTTCCAAAGCCGAACTTCGGGTGCTCCACTTTCATGCCCGCTGCCAGGTCAGAAGTGTCGCTGGCTTTAAAATCGGCAGGGGCGGTGTAGTTGCTGGCTACCTGCTTTCGCGGCGCTGGCGCTAGCAGATTGCTTTTTCGCTGCAACACCCGGTCAAACACATTGCCGCCACTTACTCCGCCATCTCCATACTTAAAGTTGATGAACTTCGGGTCAATCTCATCCAGAAAGCGGCTTTTTTCGCAGGCCCGCAAATTTCCCCACTGATAACGGCTGGTGGCGTAGGTGAGGTAGAGCCTTTTCTCAGCACGTGTTATCGCCACGTAAAAAAGGCGGCGTTCTTCCTCCAGGTCAGCACGGGAGTTTAGCATCATCTGGCTCGGGAAGAGGTTTTCCTCCATGCCCACAATAAACACATTTTTAAACTCAAGTCCCTTGGCCGAGTGAATGGTCATCAGGGTTACAAATTCGCCGTCGTCGTCCGCTTTCGTATCCGCATCGGTTATCAGGGCAATATCCTGCAGGAAAGCAGATAAGCTCTTGTCTTCTTTCTCCGGATCATCCACATACTCCTTTATACCATTCAGCAGCTCCTGTATGTTTTCGTAGCGCGCCAGGCCCTCCACCGTCTTATCCTGGTACAGGTCGTCCACAATGCCGGAATGCTTAGCTACGTGCTTGGCCACCTCAAATGCATCACTGTTTTCAGCAATGCGGGCAAAGTCCCGGATCATGATGGAGAAGTTCTCTATGGCTGTGCCCACCCGGTTGCCTAAAAACTCAGTGGCGTTCATGACCACCTCCCAAACAGCATGGTTGATGTCGTTGGCAATCACGAAGATCTTCTGCTCAGTTGTTTCGCCGATGCCGCGCTTCGGATAGTTGATGACACGGCGCAGTGCCTGCTCATCGTTCGGGTTCACCGTCAGGCGCAGGTACGCTATCAGGTCCTTTATCTCCTTGCGCTGGTAAAATGAAAGGCCACCGATAATCTTATACTTGATATTCATACGGCGCAAGGCCTCTTCCATGGCACGCGACTGCGCGTTGGTGCGGTATAGAATAGCAAAGTCGTCGTAGGAGAGATGATTGCTCATCTTCTCCTCGAATATGGTTGTCGCTACCAGTTTGCCTTCCTCGTTGTCGGAGTTGGCTTTGATAACCTCAATCAGCGGCCCCTGCTCGTTATCAGTAAAAACATCTTTGCGCAGCTGTGCCTGGTTGTTTTTAATAACAGAGTTGGCCGCATGCACAATGTTTTTGGTGGAGCGGTAGTTTTGCTCCAGCTTAAACACCTGCAGTTCCGGGTAGTCACGCTCAAAGTTGAGGATGTTCTGGATATCAGCCCCACGGAAAGCATAAATGGATTGTGCATCGTCGCCAACCACTACCACGTTACGGTTCTGGGCGGCCAGTTTTCGGGTGATGAGGTACTGGGAGTAGTTCGTGTCCTGGTACTCATCCACCATCACAAATTTGAAAATGTTCTGATATTTATTCAGTGCATCCGGGTGGTCTTTAAAAAGCACGTTGGTGTTGAACAGCAAATCATCAAAGTCCATAGCGCCAGCCCGGAAGCAGCGGCTCTGGTACATCTCATAGATCTTCCCGATCTTCGGGCGCATAGCAGCCTCATCGTCAGCCTGTATAACTGCATCGTTGAGGTACTGCTTTACTGAGATCAGCTTGTTTTTAGCAGAGGAAATCCGGCCCAGCACGACGTTGGGCTTATACAGCTTATCATCCAGGTTCATCTCCTTCACTATGTTGCGAATGAGTGTCTTGGAGTCGTCGGTGTCGTAAATCGTGAAGCTTTTCGGGTAGCCGATTTTGTCTGCCTCAGAACGTAGTATGCGGGAAAACACCGAGTGGAATGTACCCATCCAGATGTTCTTGGCTTCGTTGCCAATTACCTTCTCAATACGGTGGCGCATTTCTTTGGCCGCCTTGTTTGTAAAGGTCAGGGCCAGTATGTTGAAAGGATCAACCCCTTGGCTGATGAGGTGGGCAATCCTGTAAGTGAGTACTCTTGTTTTACCGGAGCCGGCACCCGCAATAATCATGGCAGGGCCTTCTATGTGAAGCACTGCCGCACGTTGCGACTCGTTTAATAAGTTTAAATGATCCATTTCTTCTCTTCCGCGTGCGTCTTACAATTCTACCGCAATTTACGAATACAAAATCGTTTTCTGAACCAGCTTTTCTTTTTTGGCAGGTCGCTGGCTCTGTGGTAAAAGATATATGCCATAAGATGAACAGGAAACAGTCCGAAAGCGTTTACCTTTTGGCTCAGGCTTGGGAAATATCTTTTTCTTTGGCTACTGGACCAAGACTTTTTGATTTACAGCCTTAGAGTTGATTTATTTGCATAGTTTTTGCAGATACAGAATACATCGTAAGCACCTAGACATCTCACCTCCCTTTTATGAAGCATTTGCTACTGATATTACTACTAAGCGGCGCAAGCCAGGTCGGATTTGCTCAGACTGCACCTCCCAAGGCAGCAGAAAAAGCCCCTGCGACAAAGGCCGCTGCTACAGCATCTGTGAAAGAAAAGACTCCTGCTGCAACCCCTGTTGTGGTAACAAAAAAGATATGGCGCACCCCCGCTATGGACGAAGCGATGGCTTATTACAAGCTGCTGCGTTATGATGAGGCTTATAAAAAGATGAAGGAAGCCATTGCGCAGGGCGATAACGATGCTTACTATTTTATTGGCAGGATGCACCAGTTCCGCGAGCTGAAGTATGATTCGGTGCAGATAGATACTGTGCAGCAGCTTCAGAACGCGGAGAAATACTTTGCTGCAAATAAAGACTCGGCGCAGTATTATTATAAAAAAGCATTGGATGGCGGCAGTTTGTTCGGTCATTTAGGTATGGCCGAAACGATGGTGTTGCGTAACAAAGACGATGAGCGGCGCTTCAGGCAGCACATGCGCACCGCTGGTATCGAAATAAGAGAAAAAGCGGTGCAGGGAGATGCTTTCTGCAACCGGATACTGGGAAGTATGTATTACACAGGCTTTGGAGAGCTGGTAGACAAAGGCCTGGCTTTTAACTATCTGAGCCGTGCTGCAGAGGCAAACGATGTCGCAGCATACCCGTCGCTGGCCAACCTGTACCTTAACGGCGAGGGAGTAGCCAAAGACTTGGATAAGGCAGTTTACTGGTTGAGCAAAGGAGTGGAAGCAGGGGAACGCGAGTCAGCCTATACCCTGGCTTTGTTATACGAGGAAGGCACACTCGGGGAAGTGAAGATTGACAAGGCGCGAAAACTGTACCGCAAGGCAGTAGAGAAAGGAAGCATTAACGCGTATGAGCAGCTGCTGTACATTAACCAGACGCCGGATCAGAAAGTAGTCATTGCGGCTATTACCCGTGACCCGGAGATGTTGCAGCGTGCCATTGCAGCCGGAGGTGATGTAAATACCCTGGCTGTTCCGGAAGAGTACAGCGCTAACCTAAATGGTCGTACACCGCTGATGCATACGGTGTTTATCCCTATGCTGTTGGAAGACTATGGCGTGACCTACCAGCCGGAGGTGCGTTTTAAAACAGTAGCGCAGCTGGTAAAGAACGGTGCCGATGTAAATGCGCAGGACGTCAACGGTAAAACAGCCCTGCACTATGTGGTGAGCAGCTCCAGAATCAAAACAGAGTTTTATGAGATGGAGCAGGTGATGCTGTTGGATACGCTCATCAACAACGGTGCAGACCTGAATATACAGGACAAGCAGGGAAACACGGTGCTGGCACAGGCACTGCAATCCACAATTGGGCAGCACATTGGTATTATGGAACTGGAGAAACTGCTACAGGCCGGTGCCAACCCGAACATCAAAAACAACGAAGGCAAGACGCCCCTGATGATGGCTTGTGAAATAAACGCCAACTTTGAGATAATCCTGGCACTGATCCAGGCAGGAGCAGATGCGAAGCTGGTAGACAATAGTGGCAAAGCGGCAATAGATTACACGAAGCATCAGAACGTAGAGAACATCTTGCTGGCGTCCGGTTCTCGGAAGAGGCAGCAATAGTTTTATGTTGTTGTGGGCGTCAGTTCACTATAGCACCTGTAACAGGAAGGGGTGGTATGTCACCTATATTATTTGGTGCGTTACGAAGCAGCACCTCCAAGCCTGGATCACTTGAGCGCAGCCGTTTTAAACTATTTAATGGCTACCTTTGTCTCCATTAAATCAACAGGAAATAAAGCGCCTTCATCGGCCTTACATTTTTTGTTTTAGCCTTCAATTTTTAAATGATAGTTCTACAGAATACAGTCATCAGTGATGACGTGCGTGATCAGTTTTTTGTTTGTAACCTGGAGAAATGCAAAGGAGCCTGCTGTGTAGAGGGAGATTTAGGAGCTCCTCTGGAAGAGGAGGAACTGGCAATTCTGCAGGAAAGTTATGAGCACATAAAGCCTTACATGACAGGTGCCGGGAAGCATGCTGTTGAGGAGCAGGGACTTTATATCCAGGATTGGGAAGGCGACTATTCCACACCAACCATCAACAATAGGGAGTGTGCGTATGCCATTTACGATGAGGACAAAAAGCTGAAGTGTGCTATCGAACAAGCCTATAATGACGGTAAAATCAGCTGGAAAAAACCTATCTCCTGCCATCTATACCCAATAAGAGTTACAAAGTATGACGATTTCGAAGCGCTTAACTATGACCGTTGGGGGATTTGCAGTGCTGCCTGTTCTTTTGGTCAGGATCTGGGAGTGCGTGTATACCAGTTCCTGAAAGATCCTCTCATCCGGAAGTATGGCGAAAGCTGGTATAATGAGCTCGAGCAGATGATTGAAGAAGAGGAGAAACCTGCTAAAATTTAAACCAAAGCACATGATTAATAAAGAGAAAGCCCCACCTATTGTAAGTGGGGCTTTCTCTTTATTAATCATGTGCTTCAATCAAATATATATTAGTAGGTGTTAAGCTCAGGCAGCAGCAGCAGGGCCAGTTTGTTGTTTTTATCTAAGGCGACATTAGTCCAATGTTTAGCATCTTCTATTTTGCCCATAGCCTCATAAACTATTGCCATGTTGTAGGCCGCCTTGGCAGCTTCTTTCCTTTTTTTATGCTCCGTCAGCGGCTTCAGCAATGCAATTGCTTCTGGCAAGTTGCCCGCTGCCATGCGGTAAGCCGCCGGCGCAAAGGCTTTATCTGAATAATAGGGGCGTACAAAGGATACCTGCTGTGGTGCCAGGCGCTGCCAGTAATCCTATCACGTCTGCCTTGCAAGGTTGTTGATGACAGGTCCTGCGTTACTGATGGCAGGCCCAATGGCAAATAAGCCACTGATAACGCCTCTGGAATTATACAGCTCGTTCCATGACAGTGTTGCGCGGTCAAATATGGTGCCGGTGCTGTCGTAAAGTGTCCAGTCAGACTTCGAGAACAAGGTATAATGCGCAGTTTTAGTTATGTCGCCATCCTCATCTTTCTCACGAACCACCTCCTGCTCCAGAAATGTGTCGAAGTGGTCGAGCGTGAGGAGGAGGTGATGCGGCTGCTGGCGGTACATCTCCTGCACCTGTGCTGGCGTTAAATCTGCTCCGCTCCCTACAAGAGTGTATCCGGCGGTATCTGTGCCTACAAGGGTGTAATTACCATCTTCGTCAATGGCATCCACTACACCGGCGAGGGCATGTATTGCTCCGTCTGCGTATACTTCCACTTTCTTTTCCTGTTTGTATGGCAGTTGATCAGGATTAAAGCGGCTCATTATAAGTACCTTCCACTGATTCTCTGAAACCGACACTACCGGCGGCAGCGTGCGCTCTATAAATAACTGAGAGGTACAGCTAATTTGTATAAAAGAAATGGAAAACAAAAAGTAGCAGGTGAGTTTTGTCGTTTTCATACAAAAGCAAGATGCATCTAAAAGCAGAACAGTTGCAAGGGGATACAAAAAAGCCCCAGCTTTTGAGCTGGGGCCTGTATTCTTTTGATTTCTAATTAATCCAAGCTCTTGAAATCAAAGTTATCAAGATAAGCTGTTGTGAAGTTACCTTCTTTAAAGCCCTTGTCATCCATCAATTTCAGGTGGAAAGGAACAGTTGTCTTGATGCCTTCAATCACAAACTCGCTCAGCGCGCGCTTCATTTTCACCAGTGCCTCCTCGCGTGTCTGCGCACTCACAATCAGTTTCGCAATCATGGAGTCGTAGTTTGGCGGGATAGTATAGCCGGAGTACACATGTGAATCTACGCGTACACCGTGGCCACCAGGAAGATGCAGGTTCACTATTTTACCTGGAGAGGGGCGGAAGCCGTTTTTGGGGTCTTCTGCATTAATACGACACTCGATGGCATGCTTCTTAGGGTAATAATTCTTGCCTGATATTCTCTCCCCGGCTGCCACCTTTATCTGCTCCTTTATCAGGTCATAGTCAATCACCTCTTCCGTAATTGGGTGTTCTACCTGTATACGCGTGTTCATCTCCATAAAGTAGAACTCGCGGTCTTTGTCTACCAGGAACTCTATCGTTCCAACGCCTTCATAATTGATGGCTTTGGCACCTGCAATGGCAGCTGCTCCCATTCTTTCACGGAGATCGTCGGTTATGAACGGAGAAGGGGTTTCCTCCACCAGCTTCTGGTGGCGGCGCTGAATAGAGCAGTCGCGTTCTGATAGATGTGCGGCGTTGCCGTATTGGTCGCCAATCAGCTGAATCTCAATATGGCGCGGCTCCACAACAAATTTCTCCAGGTAAATGCCGTCGTTACCAAAAGCAGCCCTTGCTTCGGCACGCGCATCATTCCAGCCTTTCTCAAATTCGGCATCGTTCTTGGCAATACGCATACCCTTGCCACCACCACCTGCAGTTGCTTTTAGTATAACAGGATACTTTATCTTGTTTGCCAGTTTGATGCCTTCTTCCATCGACTTCAGCAGGCCATCTGAACCAGGTATGGTAGGTACACCTGCTTTTTTCATAGTTGCCTTGGCAGATGCCTTGTCACCCATGGAATTGATCATATCTGGTGAGGCACCTATAAACTTAATATGGTTCTCTGCGCAAATGCGGGAGAACTCTGCATTTTCAGATAGGAAGCCATAGCCAGGGTGAATCGCATCTGCATTTGTGATTTCTGCAGCAGCTATAATATTCGGGATGTTCAGGTAAGATTGGGCACTGGCAGGAGGGCCTATACAAACAGCCTCATCAGCAAAGCGCACGTGCAGGCTTTCCTTGTCGGCGGTAGAGTATACGGCAACCGTTTTAATGCCCATCTCTTTGCAGGTACGGATAATGCGTAATGCAATTTCGCCACGGTTGGCGATCAATATCTTCTTAAACATAATGTAGAATTAGGATATTTGAAGACTCGGAAATCTGAATTTTGTGAACAAGGAAAATGGAGACGTCTTTTGCACCATCTCCATTTAAGGCATTCCTCATATTCAAATTTTCGAATCGGAATATTAGCTTGGGTCCACCAGGAACAGTGGCTGATCATATTCAACCGGAGAGGCATTATCCACCAGCACTTTCACAATCTTACCGGATACCTCAGACTCTATCTCGTTGAACAACTTCATCGCTTCGATGATGCAAATCACCTGGCCCTTTTTCACTTCGTCACCAACATTAACAAAAATCGGAGTATCCGGGCTTGATGCACGGTAGAAGGTACCAATCATAGGAGCTTTAATGGCTACATATTTGCTTTCTTCGCTGGCTGGCGCTGCAGCGGCGGGAGCCGGAGCGGCAGGGGCAGCCGGAGCAGCGGCCTGAGGAGAAGGTAGCGGAGCGGGAGCAGCTGCAGCAGGTGCACCTGAGTCTTTTACATACTTGATCTTCTGGTCCGGATCACGTTTTACCGAGATCTTAAACTCCTCTGTTTCAATGTTTACTTTGTTCAGGCCGGATTTGGCGATGAAGTCGATTAGTTCCTGGATTTCTTTAGCTTTCATGTGTTATTTAACTCTCTCTGCGTATGAATAGGTACGAGTGTCTACTTTGATTTTTTCATCCTGCCCGATGAAAAGGGGAACCTGAATGGTGGCGCCGGTTTCTACAATGGCTGGCTTGGAGGCATTGGTTGCAGTGTCTCCTTTCAAACCCGGCTCCGTATAAGTAATAGTCAACTCAACAAAAGGAGGAATTTCGCAGGTAAGCGGCGACTCAGTTTCAGCATGGAAAAGAATGGTTACTTCTTGGCCTTCCTTCATCAGGTCAGCGAAAGGCACCATGTGCTCTTCCAGTGAAACCTGCTCAAAAGTGTTCATGTCCATGAAATTGTAGCCCAGGTCATCTTTGTAAATGAACTGGTGGGGGCGCTGCTCCACACGGGCTGTTACAATTTTGTGACCGGCAGAGAAGGTGTTGTCAATCACTTTTCCGGTTTTAATATTCCTAAGCTTTGTTCTAACAAAGGCAGGGCCTTTGCCAGGCTTTACATGCTGGAAGTCAATCACAACATAAAGGTCGTTGTTGAACTCCATGCACACTCCGTTTCTAATATCAGCTGTGGTTGCCATACAGATTAACTCTTTAACGTGTCGTTGAGATGGGGTAAAAGTAATTTTGTTTTCGCTGTCTTGCAAAGCAAAGTTAGTGATTCTGATGGAAATGTAGCGAAAGAATATAGCTTCTGTAGAATAGAACATGCCTTCTTCAGATGGATTAACTGCTATATTCTTCTGCTCCTGTCTTCAAATTGATAGAATCATACAGCTGCCAAATTTTTCCCTCACCGGACGCACTATTTAATTCATAAAGTATAAATGCTTCTTGTTCAGACTGATCAAAGCAGGAAGAGCAACATGTGTTCAATTTGCTGTTAAAACACTAAACAAAATCTACTTCTGGTGGTTTTGCGTGTGTTTTAACAGCAATCAGGTAAAATAAATAATGGAGAATAAAACAATATTATTAGGCAGCCGCCCTCACGGAACGCCTACAATAGAAAATTTTGAGTTTACACAAACAGACCTTTCCCCTCTACAGGAGGAAGAGGTACTTCTGAAAGCGCTATATGTTTCTGTCGACCCTTACATGCGGGGCCGTATGAGCGACGCTAAATCATATGTTGCACCTTATGAGGTTGGTAAGCCGATTATGGGTGGGGTAGTAGCCGAAGTAATTGATAGCAAAAACGAAAAGCTGCAAAAAGGCACTGTGGTTGTGGGCAACCTTCCATGGCAGCAGTACATAGTGCACCATGGCAAAGGCCTCAATTCAATCGATCCGAATATGTCGCCGCTTAGCTACCATCTGGGTATTTTAGGTATGCCAGGCCTGACAGCTTATTTCGGGCTCCTGCACATCGGGCAGCCGAAAGAGGGCGAAACGGTAGTGGTATCTGGTGCCGCCGGAGCGGTAGGTACTGTAGTCGGGCAGATAGCGAAGCTAAAAGGCTGCCGCGTCGTCGGTATAGCTGGTTCAGACGATAAAATCAACTTCCTCAAAAATGACTTAGGCTTTGATGAAGGCATTAACTATAAAACTACCAGCAACATAAAGGAGGCGGTAGCAGCTGCTTGCCCGGATGGGGTAGACGTATATTTCGATAATGTAGGGGGTGAGATTTCAGATGCTGTCATTTTTTCGCTAAATAAATTTGCGCGTATAGCCATCTGTGGCCAGATTTCCTTTTATAACAATACTTCTCCTGCTACTGGCCTTCGGGTTGAGCCTATACTGCTGAAAAAGAGCGCTATGATGAAAGGCTTTATTGTGAGTGATTATGCAGAGGAGTTCGGTAAAGCGGCAAGAGAACTTGCTTCCTGGGTAAAAGAAGGTAAACTGCAGTACCAGGAAACCGTAAAAGAAGGCTTTGACCAAATACCAGAAGCATTTCTGGGTCTCTTTTCAGGTGAAAATACAGGTAAGCAACTGGTAAAAGTAGCGGAGCGGGAATATTGACAATTAATAAGATTTCTTTCTTTTTTCTCCTGCAACTGCCATTGCAGACTACTTCACAATCAAACATCAAATACACTTAACCTTTACATGAATAATTTCACTTTTTATAATCCAGTCAAACTTATATTCGGCAAAGGACAGATCAGTTCAATCGCCAAAGAGATTCCTTCCGACGCGCGCGTTATGGTGACGTATGGCGGGGGGAGTATAAAGAAAAATGGTGTGTACGAGCAGGTAATGAAAGCACTTGAAGGCCGCACTGTTCTTGAATTCAGTAACATAGAACCTAACCCACACTACGAGACCCTCATGCAGGCGGTGGAAATAGGCAAGCGCCAGGAAATAGATTTTGTGTTGGCTGTTGGTGGTGGCTCTGTAATAGACGGAACAAAGTTTATTGTAGCCGCGATGGCCTATGAAGGGGAGGACCCATGGGATATACTTGCTAAGCGGGAACCAGTGAAGGGCGCAGTACCCTTTGGAGCTGTACTGACATTACCCGCTACTGGATCTGAAATGAATTCCGGCGCGGTAATTACGAGAGTATCATCCAAAGAGAAGCTATCTTTTGGCAGCCCCTATACCTTTCCCAAATTCTCTGTGCTGGACCCGGAAACAACTTACTCCTTGCCGTTGCGCCAGATAAGCAATGGCATTGTCGATGCCTTTACGCATGTGCTGGAGCAGTACTTAACGTACCCGGTAAATTCACCGCTTCAGGACCGTATGGCAGAAGCCATACTGCTTACATTAAAAGAAGAGGGGCCAAAAGCTTTACAGAACCCGCAGGACTATGACACCATGGCGAATATTATGTGGAGCGCCACTATGGCGCTGAATGGCGTGATACGGGTTGGTGTGCCTACTGACTGGGCAACGCACTTCATTGGCCATGAACTGACTGCCTTGCATGGTATTGACCATGCCCGAACCCTGGCTATTGTGCTGCCATCGTTGCTCCGTTACAAGAGCGAAGCCAAAAAGGAAAAGCTGCTTCAGTACGGTAGACGCATATGGGGAGTAGATGCCGGTACGGAGGATGAATGCATCGAAGCAACACTCCAGGCCACCATCTCCTTCTTCGAGTCACTCAACATCAGCACCAGCCTCTCTGATTATGAAGTAGGGGAGGATACCATCAGAACCATAGTAAAGCGTTTCCAAGAGCGAGGCGTCAGGGATTTAGGTGAACGCGCAGATATCCAGGTAGATGATGTGGAGCAGATTCTAATGATGAGTTTGTAATTAGTAATGAACCTACATAAAAGAAAGCCCCGCTACACATTATACTGTAGCGGGGCTTTCTTTTATGTAGGTTAAAAGATTTTGATAAGAATTTATACTTCGACTTACGCCTCTATTTTCTGGTGTCCCCAGCAGTATAAATATACCCTTGCCAAAAGACATTTGTGTCATTTCGGACGCAGTGAGAAATCTGAATTATGACAGGGTCATGAAAGAACATAGACTTCTCACTGCGGACAAAATCAAAACTTAGCTGTTGCTTCCTTTGTTAATTACATTAGATAATGTTCTATCGAGTTCAGGTAAAGTTTCGATAGAAACAATCATACAAAAAGGATACTCAAACCAAGGGAAGTTAAAAAATTGGGGAAAGAACAATATCATTGATGCCGTACCATATACAAAGCAACCTAAACTAGTCCATAGTAAGTTATTGCTCTTTTTTTTGTTTTAGTTTAAATAGAAATCCTGCTATAAAATTGCACCGCTTTTCAGTAGTTATTACTTTATAGATTGTACCTCTATAATTTACATATTTTTTAAATCAAGCCGGCATAATTAAATTATTCGAAATAAGGGCAAATGATTGAGAATTCTCGATTTTCTTCTTATTTTATGTGTTATTTTAAGAGGAATATTAACAAATAATAATTTAGTAACAAAGCTTGTGATTTTAACTAAGGTCTCTTAAATTGCACTAAGCTGTTTTGTTGAAGAGAGATAATGACGAAGAACGAATGGGTTCGTTGCAGGGTTGGCTCTTAGCACATAGGCTTTTAGTAAGCTTGTATCACAATCAACCAACTGACGATACCTTTTAGCCAATGTTAGACATTATCAATTTTATAGCACTCTCCGGAATATTCAATGTTCTGTTTTTCTGGTATGCCTCCACTAAAATGAGTTCTAAACCTGATCCGGTTAAAACTCTTGTCGTCTCGTTCGTTTTTTCTGTCCCGCTCAGTTTCCTGCTGATAGGGGTTTATACTACTATGCTTATCTATGCCGCAAAGATAGGGGCAAGTGAAGATGCTATGTGGGAATACATGGAGCAGGAAGAGCTTCAGTAATCCATTCTTATAGAACAGTAAAAGCCACCTCATGAGGTGGCTTTTACTGTTACACTATCATTTTAAACTAAAAGAGAGGTTTTGGTGCTCTCTTCTGGTAAGTTTATTTGAATGAAGGTTTTTAGTGGCTTCCGGCGCTGCTTCCTACATCTTCGCCACCATCCTGCACATCTGCGCTACCGCGGCTACCGCTTTTCTGAGATGGTGCTCCACCTACTTTTCCCTTCATAATTTCTTCTTCATCTACAATCTCCGGCTTACCTCCCGTGGGGTTGATGTTCGGAACACTGTTGCCTTCGTTTATAGTATTATTGAAGTTCTCGTTTTTCAGTTCGTCCTTGTTTGTGTCTTTATTCTTATCGTTCGTGCTCATTGTATTTGATTTAGAGTTATAAAAAGGTAGAAGGGAGTTTTCCCTTCTACCATAGAGTTAATGTTGTATTACCGACTTTTAGAACCAGTTATTAGCTTTGTCGTCGTTTCTATTACGGCTAGAGCTGTCCCTAAACTGGCCGCCCTCCGGGTGTCGGCTTTGGTAGTTGCCATGGTAACTACGTCGCTCTCCGCTTAATGGATTATACTGTCTGTTCCAGTCAGGGTCTGAGTTTCTGTCTCCATCGTAGCCATAGCTCAGGGAGCCGGCCGTATTGCCATAGTTAGAATCTCTTCTTCCTGCATAGTTGTCGGGGCTGTAATCCGTATTGAAGTTACTCCATCCGGACTGGTCCCGCTCATCAATACGGCTGCGAACACTGTCGTGCCTGTCTTGTCTGTCGTATCCTCCAAAGTTACCGCCTGAGTTTCCTCCAAAACGGGAGCCATAGCCGCCACTAGTTGACCCGTACTGCTCGTCCCAATTGCGGTTGTTTCCGCTGCGGTCCTGATTCTGATAGCGGCTATTGCGATCGTTGTCATTGTCCCTGGAAGATTCGCGACGGCTACCTTGCTGGCCGCTGTTGTAATTCCGGTTGTAGTCGTTGTTATAATTCCGGTTATAATCGCTGTTGTAGTTGCGGTTATAGTCGCTGCCTTGGTTGCGATTTCTGTCGTCTCTGTCAAATCCGTCCCAGGTTGTCTGATTTCTGTGGTCGCTGGTTGTATCCAAGCGATAGGCACCACGGTAGCTGTCTTCGTCTACACGTCCTTCGCTTCCGCGGTTTTGGTTTCTATTGTTATCGTACCGGTATCTATTATTCCAATTGTCTCTTTCCATAGTTAGTTATTGTTTGGTGATATTCATTTTTAAACGCATGAAAAGGGTTGAGGTTTACCATTGGCCTATCAGCAGGTTAACCTATAGGCAGCTTGCACCCGTAATAAGAGGTAGAATTGATTCAACACTAAACCTATAAAAGCTATGAGAGACGAAAGAAGAGATAATAACAGAGAGAACTACAGAGACGATAGAGACAGAGAACCACGCCCGCTGCACGGCCACCATCACGGGCAGAATTCAGACCGTGGCAATTATGCCAGAGACAGCCACTTTAACCGGGGCTACGGTAACAATGCCTTCAGCCAGTGGGGTGACGATTCCAGTTTCAACGGCAATGCCGACCACAGCTATATGTATCCGCAGGGGCGGTTCCAGGCAGGCGGAGCACAGTATAGCGGGGAAGACTTCAGCGACCGTAGCAACAGCAGTTCTGATAATCCTTATGGTATGACGTACTTCAAGGACGATGACCACAATTCTTACCGCCACTATGACTCCCGTGCTGACTACAGCAACAGTGACTATGGCGACAGCGACCTTGGTAACAATGGGCGATCTGATTACAGGTATGGTTTGGCGGATGAAAAATTCGGACACGACATACGTCGTGGAGGAGACGACGGAAACTGGGACCGAGGGTCACGCGGAGATTACGAGTCTTATCGCCGCTATGAGCAAGGCAATAGAATGTACGACAACGACTACAGCGGTGGCTTTGCCGGCCGCAATTATACCCGTGGTGAAGATCATTATGGAGAAGACTCCCGTTACAGCAACATCGAGCGCTGGCGTGGTGAAAGCAACCAGCGCCATGACCGCTACGATGACTACATGCGTGACAGAGACAGACGCTAAGCATTGGGTACATATAAAATGATTTAAATAATAAAGCGGCACCGGCTATAAGCTGGTGCCGCCATAAAATTTACAGAGATGAGAGACGAAAGAGATAACAGAGATAGAAACTACGGCAGCTTTAGCCAGGACTACAGACAGGAAGGCCACGGCAACCATCGCCACTGGCGTTTCCACGGGCGGGAAAATGCTCACTTAGGTGATACACGCAACGAACGTGGAGAGAACTACAGAATACAGCAAAGCCGTGAATATGGCCGTGAGGGAGGACGTGAAGGCACACGCGAAGATATGTATAACGAAATGTACAGCATCTCAAACTATAGCGGCCAGGCAAGGCCAATGGACTACGGTTTGCCTTACGGTGCCGAGAATGACCTGGACAGGGTAGAGCGCTACCCATCTGAAGGACCTTATGCGGGCCGGCCACGACATTATACCTATAACCAGGGCTATAACCCGAACTACGATAACCCAGAGGAAGGGGACCGTTATCGTGATTTCGATAGCCGGGGCAACCATGGTTTCCGACATGACATAGGCTACGGCAATACAGATTCTATGCGTGACTTCGGGAATGACCACTATGGAGACCGAAACAGAGATGATAACCATTACTATGGCCACTTTGGAGGATACAATCGCTAAGCGCTACTTTTTGTGTAGCTAGTACGTATAACCCGATATACATTAGTATTTAATTTTCCATCAGAGAAAAGGCCGTGGCATCTAGCTGCGGCCTTTTTTTGTTTGCAAGCAGACGTCATAAATATGTCTGTGGCATCCTTATTTAGTATCGGCTCATTGCAGCAGTGAAAGCAAACAGCCCCTGCTGCATAAGCAACAGGGGCTGTTTGTAAGGTAAGAAAGGTCACAGCTAAGAGCCGTGGCTTTTACTATCTATTATTCAACTAACTATTCACTTTTTTAGTAGAAGCCAGACTGCCTCTAAGTCAATTCTAAACTCACTATAGGGTAAAATATATCTGAATCCCATAGTGGCAGTGTCTTCCGCTTCCCATTGCGCCGCACTAAGCTGTCACAGAGGCGGCGGGTTGATGTAATTTACTGTTCCTGTACCCGTAGAATAAATAGATAATCAAGCCTAACAGCAGCCACGCCAGAAAGCGGCTCCAGTTGGTGATGCCCAACTCAGTCATCAGGTACAAGTTTGTCAGGAGGCCCAGCACCGGTATCAGCGACAGGTTACGAGTAAAGGTGAGCAGCGTGAGCACCATAACCACGAGTATAAAGCCCCACAGAGGCAGTTTGTGCTGAAACGCTTCCCAGCCACCCTCCATCTGGAAGAATTGGGTCAGGCCTTCCTTGTTATAACTATACAGCAGCACCAACCCAATCAGAAGGAGCAAGGGCAGGATATACTTTCCGTTGATATAAGGTACCCGGAAGCCTTTGTTGGAAGCTGGCACACCTTGCTGCTGTTCCATGAGCAGGATTCCGCCGCACACGAGCACAAAAGCGAACAAAGTGCCTATACTCGTCAAATCTGTTACTTCTGTCAGGTTCATAAAAAGGGCTGGCACCGCCACTACAAATCCTGTGACGATGGTGGCGAAGGAAGGGGTTCTATATTTGGGATGAATGCGGGAGAAAACCTGCGGTAGCAGACCGTCACGGCTCATGCTCATCCAGATACGTGGCTGCCCGTACTGGAATACCAGCAGTACGGAAGCCATGGCCACAATCGCACTGACGGCCACTATACCTGCAATGGCATCAAGATTGACCCTTGAAAACACAAAAGCCAGTGGGTCGCCGACGGCCAGTTCATTATATGGAACCATCCCCGTTAGAATCAGTGCTAGGATTACGTACAGCACTGTGCAGATGATGAGGGCGTAAATCATGGCTCTCGGCAAATCGCGTTGTGGGTTCTCGCACTCCTCGGCTGTAGTGGAAATAGCATCAAATCCGATATAGGCAAAGAAAACGGCTGATACGCCTTTCATAATTCCAGAGATGCCATTTGGAGCAAAGGGAGTCCAGTTGTCGGTGCTCACGTAAAAAGCGCCGACCGTAATCACCAACAGAATCACCACAAGTTTGAGCAGCACCAGCAGGTTCGCGGTACGCTTTGATTCTTTAATGCCAATGTAAACGAGGTACGTAATCAGCACCGTTATACCTAAGGCCGGAATATCAGCCACCAGCTTAATTCCTGCTATAGCAGGAGCCTGCTGCCAGGCCAGGTATGCTTCCTGCATGTTAGCGGGCAGGGCGGTTAGCAGATTGCCTTGCGCCAGCAGTGCCGTTGCTGCCTCATAGCCACGGGAGGCGCTTAAATAATCCATTGTCAGGTACTCCGGCAGCCCCAGTCCCACACCATGCATCACGGCAGTGAAATAGTCAGACCAGGAAATAGCCACCGCAATGTTCCCGATGGCATACTCCATGAGCAAATCCCAGCCAATAATCCAGGCAACCAATTCCCCAAAAGAGGCATAGGCATAGGTGTAGGCACTGCCCGAAACAGGTATGGTGGAGGCAAACTGGGCGTAACAAAGGGCTGAGAAGCCGCAGGCTATGGCCGTAAAGATAAACAGAAGTGATACTCCTGGTCCGCCGGCCGCGCTGGCATTGCCGATGGTGCTGAAAATTCCTGCACCGATAATGGCGGCAATGCCGAAGGAAACCAGGTCCTTCAGGCGCAGGGAGCGCACCAGGTCAGTGCCATGGATGTTGCCGTCCCGTTCATAATCAGCCAGCAGTGCTGTTGCACTTTTGCGGCGTGTAAGGTTCTTTAGAATTCTACTCATATAGTGGCTGCTATACAGCCATCGGTTGGGTGTTAACAGGTTCAGGTAGTGTTGCTACTACTGGCTTCTCTTCGTCAGCCGGTTCGTTGTTCTTAAAAGCACTGGAGGCCCAGCGCGGAAAGACAATGGCGCCCATTACCAAATACAGGTAGTGTGTGAGCAAGCGGTACAACAGCACGACAATGGTAGTAAAGCTTCCCAGGAAGGTTCCGAAAAAAGCCGGGAAAGCGATTTCGGCTATACCTGCTGCCCCTGGGGTAATGGAGATAAATAAAACTATTTTATAGATAAGGTTGCGCGAGAAGATAACCAGGTGGTCGTGCAGGTCAAGGTTTGTGAAAGCAGCAATCAGGCAGCCGATGATGATGTAACGGGCTGTCCAGACAAAAGCCGTGGAAATGCCAGCGTGTAACCAATAGTTGGCTTTTCTGCTGCGCAGGTGCTGCGACGCGATAAACAGTTCATTTGCATGTCGGAACATCTGCTCTCTCCAGCGCCTGAATGGCTTTAGCTGGCTCAAACGGAGGATAAGCCGTTTTACAGCCTTCGGATTGATGATGAGCGCATAGAACATTGTGAAAGCGTACAGGGCAATCAGCAGGTAGCTGAAGGTAAAAGCAATGGCAATGCTGTCACGCAAAGTATTGTTGAGGCCATTGATTTCAGGAATCACATTTTCTTTTGTAAAATAAAGCACCACGGGCACAGCCAGTACAAAGTAGAGGTTGTCCAGCAGCGAAGTCACCATTACCTGGGCAAGAGCTTTGCCTAATGGTATCTTCTCCTTAAACAGGATATAAGCGACTACCGTGGTGCCACCCATTACAGAGGGAAGGGCACAGGAAGCAAACTCCCACAGCATAATGACATTAAAGCTCTGCTTCCAGCTAAGTACCTTATCAGTAATATAACGGATGCGGTAAATGTACCCCATATCCCGTACCAGAAGTACCAGCAAGGCCATAGCTACCCATAAAGGACTTGCTTCCAGTAGTGTATCAACCTGCCCCGGCTCATAGTTGGTATACAGCATATAGCCGATCACCCCAAAGCCCAGCAGTATCGGCAGCACGAGCCTGCGTGCTGAGAACTTTTCCTGTAGTTTGTGTTTCGATAAGGCCATAAGGGCTGTTTCCTCCTGATACTAATTAAAGTCCTGTGCTTTTGCCAGGTTTCTTGCCGCTAGCTTTTGCTTTGCCACCGTTAAGACCGGCGGGATTACAGATACACAGATAATGCCAAGTACCAGTAAAGAAAAGTTCTCTTTTACAGTGGGCATGTTGCCGAACATGTATCCAATCAGCACAAAGAATACAACCCAGACGAAGGCGCCCGCAATATTATAATACAGGAAGCGGCTGTAGTTCATATGGCCCATACCCGCTACAAAAGGCGCAAACGTGCGTACTATCGGAATGATGCGAGCATAAATGATGGTGCGGCCACCATAGCGGGCATAAAAGCGCTGCGCTTGCTGCAAGTGCTCCTGCCTCAGAAACCAGTAGTTCTTATTGTAAAGCCTGCTCCCCAGTTTAAGGCCAGTGTAGTAGTTGAAGGTGTCTCCAAGTATAGCCGCAACACATAGCAGGACTAACAGGAATAAAAGATTCAGCCCAGATGCCGGTATAGCAGCCAGTGCCCCCAAAGCAAACAATAGCGAATCTCCAGGCAGGAAAGGGGTTACCACCAGTCCTGTTTCGCAGAAAATGATGAGAAACAGAATAAGGTAAATCCAGCTTTTGTACTGCTGCAACAGGTCTACAAGGTGCAGATCTATGTGCAGAATGAAATCTATCAGGTGCTGTAGCAGCTCCATAATGGTAATAAATGAAAAGTGAAAAAGAGGCCGAAAAGTGGAAACTGTTCTATGCTTCCGTAATAGGAAACACACAGCAAATCATCTTAAGGAAAAGATGAGCCTCAGGAAAAGGAGGGGAATTAAGGGCCCTTTGTGAGAATAGAGTGGAGCAGCCTGCTCCCCAGGTGGTGTGGGTGATTGCCGGGGATGGCCTCTGTTACAATAGACTGTGGGTACAGAAGCTGTAAAATAGCTTTTATGAGCGGAGACCACACAGTCTTTTCATGTGGTTGCAAAACACCTTCCGCCTCACCAGCACTAAACTCGCCAGCTACAATAGAAAAAGGAACGTCATCAGAAGCACTTACCTCCTGCGCAATGGGTTTAGCCGGAGCAGGAGCAGCCTCAGACATCGCTGGTACCACAAAAGTCAGTACGCTGCAAAGCAAGACTGCCAGCAGAAGACTAAACTTCTTAAAAAGGGGTACTAAGGTCGTGTTCACAGCAACAAAGGAATGCAGTTGTACTTTCCAAAACAAGAGGGGAAGGCAATATTATTTTTTGGAGTAACAGCTTGCTGATTTTAGCAGCCTACTGCCTCAAACACAGCTGCTTTCCTGTAAAGTTTACCATGTTCTGCCTTAGAAGACAGGAAGAGGGTGTAGCGGGACACGTTGTAGTGGTTCGCGAGGTCGAGCAGCAGATCGGGTATGCCATCCCTGTCCAGGTCACCGGCCCAGAGCAGCACATAAATGGAATCATCGAAGCTCTCATCCTCAGCCAGCGTCTGCTCTATTTTCTTACCGCCTTTCCTGCCGACGGCTTTCCAGCCATAGTTCCTGTAACTGTATTCGCCCGTTGATGACTGTGTACTATCTCCGTAAGA
This sequence comes from Pontibacter toksunensis, assembly GCF_042686245.1. NCBI lineage: Bacteria > Pseudomonadati > Bacteroidota > Cytophagia > Cytophagales > Hymenobacteraceae > Pontibacter > Pontibacter toksunensis. The sequence goes on from NZ_JBHUOX010000007.1 coordinate 133,572, forward strand.
CTGAATAAAATAGTCCCTGCCCTTAAAGGAATACTTGAGATCCTTGTTAGCTGCGAGTGTTGTTCTGCTGATAACAGCTGTGTCTATTTCTCCTGCCTTGATATTGTCCATACCTGTGAGCAGGAACAAAGCGTTAGCGTCAGCGGCTACTACTTTCCTTCCTGATAGCACGCCTTCGTTATCTACAACAGGGTCTTCCACGGTTTTTACCTGTAGGGAGGCTGGCCGAAGCACATAGTCCCCATTTTTATGGTAAAGCCCCAGCCATTGCCTTTTCTCTGCACCACGCCAAACTTCCCCTTTATGGAAGGTGCCTTCCAGCAGCAACTTGAGCGGTGTATCCGGCTCAGGCGATAGGCCTGTTGTGTCTAACACAAATGTAGCCGTAGCCTGTTTAGCGGCTTCGGTTTCTGTGGTTAGCTGAACGGCCTCTACCTGTGCAATATGTTCATGGTCGGATGGCGGTGCTGATGAGGTTTCGCTTTGTTGCTTATTGCAACTAAACAGCAGGAGCGGGGAAAGTAACAACAGGAAGCGGAAGGGTGCCATTTTGGGTTGTGTTCGTGGTTCAGTTGGCAAAAGGAGTATAGCAGGATATATGCGTAAACAGCAGAAAAGGAAAGCAGAATGCCGGCCTTTTCTTATAAAAGGTTTTTAAAATTATATCACCTTAGAGAGCTTGTCCCTTAGACCAGCAGAGGCTTCTACGAGCGGTAGCCGCACACTGGCGGCACAAACGCCAAAGCGCTCCAACAGCACCTTCACGCCTACCGGGTTCCCCTCTTCATACATCAGCGGGTTAATGTCCACAAAGCTGAACAACAGTTCAGTCGCTTCTTTAAACTTCCCATCCAATGCAAGTTGCACCATGTTACTGAACTTGCCGGGGAAGGCATTCGCCAGAACAGATATAGCGCCTTCTGCCCCAAAGGAAATCATCGGCACCGTCAGCATGTCATCGCCACTGATGAGCATGAAGTTCTCTGGTTTATGTTTGGCGATGACCATACACTGCTCCAGGTTTCCGGAGGCTTCTTTTATGCCAATGATGTTTTCGTGCAGTGCCAGTTTAAGGGTAGTTTCTGCTGTCATGTTACTGCCTGTGCGCCCTGGCACATTGTATAGCACCACCGGTACCGGCGATGCATCGGCAATCTGCAGAAAGTGTTGGTATATACCCTGCTGCGAGGGTTTGTTGTAAGCAGGACTTACAGAAAGTATGGCCGTGATGCCTCTTAAGTCAGTAGCAGCAAAATTCTCTATGAGCTGTTGTGTGTTATTGCCGCCCAGCCCATACACCAAGGCTACCCGGTCTTTCACACAATCTTTGACAAACTGAAGAATTTCTGCCTTCTCAGTAGATGTCGTTGTTGAAGACTCTGCCGTAGTGCCGTTAATCACCAGGTAATTCACGTTGCCCTCCAGCACAAAATTCAACAGCTTCTGTAGCGCATCGTAATCTACAGCCAGTTCTTTTGTAAAAGGCGTGACCAAGGCCACACCCGTTCCTCTTAATTTCTCTCTTACCATTGTAGTTTATTACGAATTGCGAATTACGAACTATGTCGCGACATCTGCAAATCCTATACAGTCGGAAGCATCCTGATTAACTACAGAATCCTTGGTTACAGTGCGGGTAAGGCTTAAGCATCTGGGTATCGGCTACTGTTTCTTCATCCTTGGCTTCTAATCCGTAATGCTATTGTATGTTGTTTTCCTCCACCCACTTCAGGAACTGCTCCTTGTACACCTCCCCAATGGGAATTTCCTTACTGCCGATGCGGATGCGACTTTTCTCAATGCTATCAATCTTCTGGAGTGAGACGATGAAGGACCGATGAACACGAAGAAACTTAGCTTCCGGCAGTTTTTCCATCATCTTGTTCATAGAGAGCAGTGTTATGATCTTCTGGTCCTTTGTCTGGATAATGATATAGTCTTTAAGGCCCTCAATCCATAGGATGTCTTTGAAATCTACCCGGATGGTTTTATAATCAGCCTTCACGAACATAAAATCATGCTCCTGTGCTGCGGGGGGAGATGGAGCGGCTGCAGCCGCTTCTGTGGCCTTGCCATTGCGCTGCAGCCGCTCCTGCGCCTTGGTGACTGCCTTCAGGAAACGGTCGAAGGGGATAGGCTTGAGCAGGTAATCGACTGCATCCTGGTTGAATCCCTCCAGGGCATAATCCGGGTAAGCAGTCGTGAAAATAATCAGCGGCTGGTTCTTGAGTATGTTCAGAAACTGTATGCCCGTGAGTTCAGGCATTTCAATATCCAGGAACATGAGGTCTACTTTTTCTTCCTGCAGCACCTGCATGGCCTCTGTGGCGCTGGAGCAGGTTCTTACTAGTTGAAGAAAGGCCAGTTTTTTAATATAACTCTCGATGATATCCAGGGCCAGTGGCTCGTCGTCTACGGCGATGCAACGTAAATTCATAGTTTTAATTGAGGTTAGATCTGAAGTATATTTTTAAGGTAGCGTAGAAAGTGCCGTCCTTCTCCTCGAAAGACAGCTGGTGCTGGTTGTGGTAGAGCAGGTTCAGGCGCTGCTTCAGGTTGTTTAGCCCGATGCCGCCAAACTCCCGCTTCTTATGGGTGCTGATGTTGTTAATGGTGGTGAAAAGCAGTGAATTGTTTTTCACCACCAGGTTTAGGGAAATGCCGATTTCGTTTTTGCTCACAAGGCCATGCTTAAAGGCATTCTCTACCAACGTCATCAGAAGCATGGGCGCTATCTGTTTTCCCTGCAGGTCACCTTGTATGCTGAACTTGATGCTTGTGTGCTCCCGGAGGCGCAGCTTCTGGAGGTCAATAAAATTGTTGATATGGTCCACTTCCTTCTCCAGGGAGACCAGCGTGTCGTTGCTTTCATACAACATGTAGCGCATCAGCAGCGAGAGCTTCATGATAGCATCCGGCGTCTCCGGGTGCTGCTTATAAGCGAGTGAGTATATGTTGTTTAAGGTGTTAAACAAAAAGTGCGGGTTTACCTGCGATTTAAGGTATGCCAGCTCAGCCATCAGCTTCTGGGTCTCCAGTTCCTTGTTGCGCCGCTCGTTGCGTATATAGTTCCCCGTTACCTTTAGCGCTGAACTAATGAAGGTGGTTACCAGGCCGCCCAGTACGTACTGCAACAGCCGTTCGTAGCTGAAGAGGGTGTCCATGCCCGGGTTGTACTCTCTGAACAGGTAGTAATCGAACGGAGCCTGTAAAACAGCTACCGCCACCAGCATGGCCAGTACGGCTGCCACGTACAGCAAAATGCGGTTACGGGCAAGGTACTTTGGTATGAGCACATACCAGTTAAAGTAAAATATCAGCAGGTGGAATAGCAGGCCAAAGGTTATATCCAGCCCCTTGCCAAACGTAAGGGTGCGGTTGGCATATACAAAATAGAAAATCCAGGAGACGAATATAAACCACCCGGCAACATGCAATGCTATTTGATAGCGCTTCTTCATCGTCACCTCGGGTAGCGTTATATTCATGGTGTACGGTGTGCTGCTGTGGTGAAGGGTGAAATGAAGCTACAGTATCAGGCTGCTCAAATGTATCAAGGATAAAGTTAAGCAAATTGTGCAACATATACCGCAGCGCAGGCTGCGTATAGACAAATGCTTGTTTTGTGACTACGAAGGCCTTATTTTAAAAGATTAAACCAGTAAACAACAATAATACAGCGAGGTATATTCTTTACAAAGGTTGATATAATTTAATTTCTAAAGCAATTGTTTCATGCACCTTTTAGTAAATGCTTATAGCGAGGCAGTGCTGCAACTTATTTGGCATAGATTCAGGAAGGGAGCATCGTGCGGTTTTTTAATGAAGCCTCATTTTAATCTGTGACGACAAGACTGATGCAATCTGAAGAGGTAAAGTATTCGTGTAGAACAGGCACACAGGCCTACACGCAGGATGCTGTTTTACTTAAACTTTTTATTTAAATTATATGAGGTGACTGTCTGAACTCTAATATCGCTGAATGGTTTTGTAATATGCTACCCTGACTCAAACTATGGGTGATGCATCCAAAGTATCTTACTTATCAGTTTTGTCAGTTATTAGTTGCACCTATAAGAAGAGGCACAGGCTGCAAAACAGCGGTGCCTCTTCTTTTAAGTACAACTGTGTGGGTTACTCCTGTATCAGCGCCAGAAACTCATCCTCGGTTAGAATCTTTATCCCCAGTTTGCTTGCTTTCTCCAGCTTTGCAGGCCCCATTTTGTCGCCGGCCACAAGGTAAGAGAGCTTAGAAGAGATGGAAGAGACTACTTTGCCGCCGTGGCTCATAATAAGCTGTTGCAGTTCTTCCCGACTGACGCTTTGGAAAACCCCAGAGATGACAAACGTACTGCCGGCCAGTTTCTCGCTCTCCATTTCAGGAGCATAATTCTCTGCTTTAAATCTCAAACCAGATGCCTTCAGGCGCTCCACCAGTTGTACATGGTCGGGATTCTGGAAGTACTCGATGATGGAATTTGCAATTCGGTCACCGATCTCGTTGATGGCACGCAACTCCTCATACGTTGCACCACGCAGTGCTTCTAAATCGGGTAGTTGCTCAGCCAGTTTTTTTGCCACCGTGCTTCCAACAAACCGGATACCCAGGGCAAACAAGACCCGGTCATAGGGTGTCTCCTTTGATTTCTCAAGGCTCGCCAGGATGTTGTTCGCTGATTTCTCCCCCATACGCTCGAGGCTTAGCAACTGCTCAAAGGACAGGTCGTACAGGTCTGCTGCGTTGCGCACCATACCTGTTCTATACATCTGTTCTATCGTCTCCGGCCCAAGTCCATCAATGTTCATTGCTTTGCGAGAGATAAAGTGTTCCAGCTTTGCTTTTATCTGCGGTGGGCAGCCTTCATCATTCGGGCAATAGAAGTGGGCTTCGCCTTCCGAACGCACAAGTGGAGTGCCACAGGCAGGACACTCCGTAGGATATACAATCGGCTGACTGTCTGCAGGCCGTTTCTCGAAGTCTACACCGGTGATCTTTGGAATAATTTCACCTCCTTTTTCTACAAACACGATATCGCCCAAGCGAAGGTCCAGGCGCTGAATTTCATTGGCGTTATGCACAGATGCCCGCTTTACGACTGTACCCGCCAACAGTACCGGCTCTAACAGCGCCACCGGCGTTACCGCGCCTGTACGGCCCACCTGGTACTGGATGCCCTGCAATTGTGTGGCAGCACTCATGGCTGCATACTTGTAGGCGATGGCCCACCGGGGACTCTTGGCTGTATAGCCAAGCTCCTGCTGCAGGGCATAGCTGTTTACCTTCACTACCACACCATCTGTGGCGATGGGTAAATCAAAGCGTTTTGTCTCCCATTCGTTGATGTATGCCAGCACGTCATCAATGCCATTGCACTTGCGCCACGTGTCTGAAACCTTGAACCCCCATTTCTGTACAGCCTGCAGGCTCTCAGAGTGTGTGTCGAAGGGATTGGTGGCGCAATGGAAGGAGTAAGAGAAGCATCCTAGCTTCCGGTTGGCAACAATAGCGGAATCCTGCTGCTTGAGTGTGCCCGAGGCGGCGTTTCTGGGGTTAGCCAGCAACTGCTCCCCGGCCTCCTCACGTTCGGTGTTCAGCTGTTCAAATACCTGTAGCGGCAAAAAAACCTCTCCCCGCACTTCAAACAAACTTGGGTAGCCCTGGCCATGCACCTGGAGGGGCACATCATGTATGGTGCGCACGTTCGCAGTGATATCATCGCCCCTGGTCCCGTCTCCACGGGTAGCACCCTGTACAAACTGACCGTTTTCATAGGTCAGGCTGATTGCAACACCGTCAAATTTCTGCTCGCAGACATACTCTATCTCATTCCCAATGGCTTTGCGTACGCGTTTGTCAAACTCACGCAGGTCCTCTTCGGAGTAGGTATTACTCAATGAGAGCATGGGCCATTTATGGTAAACGGTTTTAAAGTTCTTGGTGATGGTGCCGCCGACCCGAAGGGTGGGGGAGTTCGGTGCGCGCAGGTTCGGGTACTTCTCCTCCAACTCCTGCAGTTTCTTCAGCATTTTATCAAACTCAACGTCCGGCACTTCTGAAATGCTGTTCTGATAATATTGGTAGTTGAGGTAATTTATGCGTTCTGTCAGCTTCTGAATCTGCTCTGCTGTTTCTTTCTCTGGTGTCATGGTAGGTGCTTTGTCCTGCCTGTAAAAATAGGAAAGAGAACTTATAATAGGAGAGCAACAGAAGGGAAATTATAACCTGTCAGGCGATGCCTCTGCTAACATTTTAAAAACTATAGTATTGATTTAGATGATGGATTATTGGCTTCTGTTTATGAACGCTTTGAATATTACTTCAGAATGACGCCATCTGCTATAAACCGCAGTTCTTCCTTTGGCGCTTTGATAGCTGCTATCTCTACCTCTGGTTTGCCGGCGTCTTTCGCGTAATGGCGCTGATCCTCCACAGAAATTACTTCGCGTTTAGCAGTACCGGTAAACACCACCTGCCTGCCTTTTAAGTCCTCCACGGGCACAAAGAATCCATAATCGCGAAATGTAACTTTCATGGTGCTGTTATCAGCCAGTTTCACGTCCATCCAGCAGCCTTTTGCCTGGCAGCTTTCCACTACTTCAGCGGCTACCGTTGCCTGTAAGGAGTCTTTGCCTGCTACTGCTTCTGATAATTGAGCTGCGGGTATGGCTCCAGCCTGTGAGACTTCAGCACCAAAGTTTTTTTCTGTTGCAACTGCTGCGGTAGTTCCTTCGGTGTCAGCAGATGGCATAGATTGGTTGCAACTGAAAGAAGCAACTGCTAAGGATAAGAAAAGGGTAGCGTTTCTCATACGTCAATTAAATTAAAGCTATTGCAAATATAGGTATTAGCAAAAAGACATACTATAAATCAGCCTCTATAAGCAACACAGCCTTTGTATACGCGATAGCTTAGACTGGAGCATACGTGCAAGTGTAATTTAATTTTCTGTCTATGATACTGAAGTTTAAGTATAGTGTCCTGAAAATCCAAAATAGATAAGAATATAATTTAAAAGAAGCACTGGAGGTGATAAGCTTTAGCATCCAGCGGCCTTTGCAGCACGAAAAGGAAAATATTTGCACTGGCAGTGATCATGTCTCTGTCAATGAGCCCGCAGAAGTAGCATGACATATATTCGAAACATGTAGGTAGAGTATCCTTCTATTCAGGAGGGAGTGTTCTGAAAGAGGATAGGGCAGTAGCTATTACGAAGCAATTCATTTGAATGAACGTAATCATCAAGCCAGGAAATTACTTTAATATAAACGTCGGCCAACCATTACACCCAACACTAGCTGGAAGAATATAAATCCGGTGTGTAAAATTAGTATAATAAGTTAATAATATATTTTGGGCCAACGCTATAGCATAGTTTTGTAAAGAGATAATTGAAGTTGATTTACCTCATGCCAAGGTTAATCCATTGGGCCCGTTCAATGCTGAAGAGTACCCTTCCGGTAAGCAGCGGCACGTACTTAACCGGCATGGAAGCCTGAAAATTGCTTAGCATCAGGTCGAAGTTAGTGGAGAAGTAAAAGGTATTGTTCTCAGGCAGGAAAGCAACGGGTATGGTTGTCTCGTTATTTACCCCTTGTAGGTTAATGGAAGTAGTGCGGCCCCTGTTAAGCGGCGTATACCTCCCGGTGTTGACTTGCTGCTCTGGTGCTTCAATCATGATATACAACTCCGGGTACTTAGCACCAAATAACACCTCATAGGCCATAGCAGGCGGAACGGCAGGGTCAAGCGGTATGAGGGTAGAAATGGGCAGGATGCACTCCAGCCTGTTTGTCGTTTTATTATGACGCACCAATAATTGGTTGGATACAAACTCATAGCGCTGCCCAATGCCTTCCAAGGCAACAACAATGGTGTTATTACCTGTATAGGGCTCATGCTCTTCCTGTGCCTGCACTTCTGTGCTGAGCAAAGGAAGCAGTAGCAGGAGAAGAAAAAGACGTTTGATATTGTTCTTCATAAAAGCCCATTTGATGTTAGGGTTACACTTTTAACGCAGAATCCGCTTTTAAGATATTATGGTTTGCCCCCCTTTATTTAAGATAAATGGTAATACCCAGCGTAACACAACATAATCCGCTCTCTGCTGTTAACATATGGGGGAATTATATCTTTAAATTAATTAGGAAAATTGCTAAACTTAATACGTCCCCCGTGGTATAAATATAAAAGATAAACACAACTATCAGACTGGATGTGAACTGTGCCTGTTCCGCAGATTCACAAAGAGTAGAAAAATAGGCTGAGGATGGATTCAGATAAGAAAAAACAGATAAACGCGACGCAGAGTTTTGCCTTCCGAAGGATAGAGAGAATGCACCCTATCCGGATGTTACTTTACCTGAGCATGATTGGCATCGGGGTGTTGTTTTTTATTTTAACAGTGGCGTTTGCCAGAACAGGTGGATTTAACGGAGAGCAGTTTCAATTACCAAAGTTTTTTAGTGTCAGCGCCATCCTGCTTCTTTTCAGTAGCTATGCCATGTCGAAGGTGCCGGGACTCTATAAAAAGGAGAAGCTAAAGAAAATGGTGCGGTACCTGGCGCTTACGCTTTCTTTGGGTATTCTCTTCATTGGAGCACAACTTATCGGCTGGAATGAGATGTCTAAAACCGGCGTGTACTTTTCGGGAAAGGCCTCAGGTACCTACCTTTACCTGATTTCAGCGCTGCATATCCTGCACTTGCTGGGTGGTATTATTTTCCTGTCTTTTATGCTGTTTAAAACAATTTATGTTGCCTCTGATGGTGTACGCAGCCTGATTTTTATCCGTGATCCTTTCAGGCACCTGCAACTGTCCATGCTAAACAGCTACTGGCATTTCATGGATTTCCTGTGGCTCGGACTTTACTTTGTTTTCCTGTTTATAGCCTAACTCAACGGTAAACAATTAGTCATAAAAGCGACAGCCCTTTCAAGGTTTCAAATCCTTAAAGGGGCTGTCGCTTTTATGATGCTATAAGATTCTATTTTACAATGGTTACAGAGCCTTTGTATTTACTGGTGCCATAGTCTATCACGTAAAAGTATACCCCGGGACTAACTCCTTCACCATTCCACTTAAAGTCGCTGCTGGAGTTAGTATAAACTTTCCTGCCCCAGCGGTTAAATATCTGGATACTGGAGAATATGGCCGTGCAAAACTCAGACGGTAGGTTAGGCACCTCAAAAACGTCGTTCTTGCCGTCACCGTTCGGAGTGAAGATGTTTGGTGGTATGTAATCGGCAATACTGGGCGCTTTCACCCGGAACTCCATCGTCAGTTGCTGCGGCGCAGGGTCACAGGCATCTTCTGCCAGCGTAAAGTTCACGCGCACCACCTCCTGCTCAGTTGCTTTACAGATGGCCTGCATCTGGAATATTCCCTTTGCGTTGCCTGCGCCTCCAGTGCTCTGAAAACTCATCCCGTACTCAGCCAGATCAAAGCCATCACCTGTTGCTGAGAGTAGAAGGTTGTCTGCGTCTATGTCTGCCCCTGTCAACTGAGCCTCAAAAGAATCGTTCAGGTTTAATTCGAATGTCAGCACGTTCTGGTCGGAGGTGAGAACAGGGGCATTGTTTGGAGCCGTTATTCTGAATTCCAGCACCAGGTCCTGCGTGGTGTTGGGAGCACAGGCATCTTCGGTTAATGTATATTTCACACGTAGCGTGCCTTTGTCAAAGGCCTCACAGGTTGGAGTCCACGTAAAGTTGCCTGTTGCCTCGCCACTACCACCTGTGCTCGTGAACGTCATGCCATAGTCAGTTAAATTAAAGTCTTCGCCCTGGGCAAGCAGGGCAAGCAGGTCTTTGTCTATATCTTTACCGAAGAGGTTGGCCTCAAAGGGCGTGCCTACCTCCAGTTCTATCACCCGATCTGGTTGGTCAGTTGTCAGCACAGGGAGATTGTTGTTGCTTTCAGGCTGCACGTCTATTGTTATTGTCCGGGTGACGGGCTCATCGCAGAAAAGCGAAGTCACCTTGAAGTCCACTTTATAGGATTCCTGCTTCAGGGCCTCGCAGCTTATGTTCCAGGTGAAGGCCGATTTCACCTCGCCTGTGCCAGTTCCCCCGTCAAACGTGATATCGTAGTCGCTGATGGAAAAGCCCTGGCCCTCGGCGCTCAAGGATACAATGTCTTCATCCGGATCAATGCCAAGCACATCGAAATTGATTTTATCGCCGTCTTTTACTACGAACACGCGGTTTGGTGTGGAAAGAGACACAGTTGGCGGGGCATCCGGAATAGGTTCTATCATCAGGCTCAGGCGAACAGTATCCTGGCGGGGGAGGCTGCATCCGTCGTCCTGCACGATCAGGTCCAGTTCATAAACCTTTCCGCCTGTATCAAAGCAGTCGGCAAAGCAAATGCTTGCCTTCAGCGAGTCCAGGGCAGCGCCCTGGTTAATCATGCCGCTTGTGGTGCCTGTAAAGGTATAGTCGGAGCCCGAGAAGTTTACAGGCCTGGCCCGCAGGGTTACAAATTCTGTCAAGTCAGGGTCGGTGATAAAAACATCGATGCAGCGGCTGTTGGCAGGGTTGATGCGCAGCACGGTGCCTTTTTCATAAAATTCTTTTTTACCCTGCTCACGGGCCACCACCTGTGGCGAAGAGTTGCGGGGGCACTCCAGCACAAGCACCTGGAAATCGCGGCGCACTTCACCGATTTTTTTTCCGTTACGGAACTCCTGCGCCCTTACACCAAATACAAATAATCCTATCCTGTTTGGGCGCATGGTGAGCTGACCTGTTTTCCGGTCTATGTTGATGGGAGGGCTGCCCTGCACCTGGGTATTCATGTTATACCCCGGCAGCCAACTTACCTCCGGGTAAGGGGCGGGCTGTGGAGCTGTGGTATACACAGGCATGGCGGTGGTGGTGAAGCCGTTCAGTGGCGTTACCATGTCGTACACAATAGAATCACCATCCGGGTCCGAACCATTGAAATCAAAATAGAACAGTTCGTTGACACAGGCATAGTCGCTGAGGGGCGGAAACAGGACAGGGGAGGAGTTTTTGAAGAAATCACCGTCCTTTACCACAGCAGGAAACTCCATGTAAAATGTCTGGGCGGCATTCTGAGGTGCCACAATGTTGTTGATGGTGTTGTTGCGGCAGCATCGTTCCCAGGTCACATAATAGCCCTGAGGCTCTTTGAAAATGGCTGGGTTCAGGTATATGGTCTGGTAGTATACGATTTTCCGGGTTACCAGCTCCCCTCGGGCGCAATCAATGTTAGTATACTGCACAAGCGACTGGTCCTGTATATACATGACTTGTGAAGCAATACGCTGGTTGGTAGCCTTACTAAAGATATGGACGGTGATGGAGGGGTCAAGCGCTCCAGGGTTGCCATTCACCACATCGAAGTACAGGTTAAGTTTTAGCCGGTATTCATAGTCTTGTAAGTGCTCCAGCTCAAACTCACCGCCTACAATGTGAGTGGCGCGCGCACTGACAGTAGCTAGTATAATACAAATAAATACAAGTAAGTATTGCCGCATAAGCAAACAGTAAATTTTACCAAGCTAAATTATGATTTAAATGTATCTAAAAGAAATGAAAGTTAAAACAGTTATCAGCCTGTAACTATTGCTGTATAGCAGCCTTTCAGGCTGATTAAGTATGGCTTTGGCGCTCTTCTTGTGGTTGTAGTACTCTTTCAAGCAGCTCATCCATTGGGAGTGGTTCTGAGAAGTAGGGGTCGTTGTAAATGTTTGTCAGCAAACGAATATAACCCGGCTGATTATTAACCTTGATAAAATCAAGAAGTACATTTCCGTACAGCTGGTTACATAAGCTGGTGCCTGCTAAATCAGAGGCAGGGGGGGTGAGCACGTGCTTCTCTACCTGTTCGAGGTAGCGCTCATGTCGCACCTCCAGTTTATCGCAGCTGTGCAGGGTATACCCAAGCTTCAGCACCCGGTCCTTCAGCAAGTCAAAAAAGAAGGTGAAATTCTGTGGTCCCATACCGGGGTCATAGAAGAATACGGCTCCACGAATATGCTCCTCCTGCGTAATCTGCACTCTGTATTGGCTCGGTAAATTGGCTTTTCTATAGTGATAAGCTTTAAAAAAAGCGCCCGTCCAGTTCAGGTACACCTGTTCCTCCACCCATCTGGAGTAGGCAGCCATGTGCTTGCCAGACCGCTCCAGCCTGGTGCATGTTGGCCCTGCATTATTTTGTCCCAACAATCGCTTAAAAAATTCGTTAAATGGCATTTGATAATTTACCCATAAAACATACTTCGCTCTAAATAGTTTTAGCCTTGCCAAAGGCTTTTTACCCAAGGCAAATGATGCAGGAACAGCTGTTTTCAAAATTAGCAATATTACTTCGAAGTGTGCCAGTGGTGCAGTAGGTTATAAGCATGAATAAATTTTGTTCCGGACAGGATCAATAGTTAAATTCAGTTTAATTTAGTTATACGTATAACGGAAATCATGCCGTTTATTCAGATGGCATATCTGCAGTTCAACAATTTCTTGTTGAGCTTGTTCCTGTGCATAAATCCGTGCCAAAGGTAAGGCAATTGAGCTAAAGCTATATATACATTTACTATGGAAATACTGACACAAGAACTTGAAACAAAAAAGCGGCTGCTTCAGGAAAGCACCAAGATTCTGAGCGACCAGATCAAAGCCGCTAAAGATGCAATGAATTTGGCACAGGAAAGTGCAAATGAGCATCAAGGCGCTATGGAAGATAAGTTTGAGTCATTCAGAGAGAACTGCCAGATACAACGCGACTTATATGCGAGGCAATTAGACGAGTTGATGAGAACGATGGGCATTCTGCGGAACATCAATGCCACGAAGATGAACAAAGAGGTTTCGCTTGGGGCGGTGGTGTATACCTCGTTCCAGAACTACTTTATTGGCGTTAGCCTTGGAGAAATAAAAATTGATGAAGAATCTTACTATGCTATCTCCGGGATGTCTCCCCTATATAAGGCAATGGCGGGCAAAACTGCCGGTGAGGAATTCAGCTTCAGGGATAAGACTTATAAGGTGCTGCAGGTAATTTAAGTTTCAAAGCGGTTTTCCCATATATGAAACCAACAGCCTTATAGCAGTGGTGACACGCAAGGAATTAAAAAGAGGTTAGCGTATGCGCTAACCTCTTTTTAATTGTAAGGTTGGTGAACTGTTTATTTTACCCGGGTCCAGGTCTGTGTCCTGCCTATCAATGAAATCCCGATATAGCCTTTGACCTCCATTTTGTCTTTGCTGAGCATTTTCATGTAAGAAGAATAGGTCTTGCCGCTTTCCGGATCATAAATGGTTCCATCGTCCCATTTGTTGTCGCCTTCATACTCAAACCCCTTCATAAAAACCAGCCCTCTAAGCGGTTGTGTACGTTGATTTTTATTTGGATTATTTTCGTCCACTTTCGGTTTGCCATTCTTGTTAGGCTCTTTCAACGTCACAATTTTGGCGCACAGCTTTTTGTTGCCACACTCATAGATTTCAAATTCGGCTTTACCGTCCTGATTTGTCCAGACGCCAAGGGGTGACAAGCTTTGCGCCCAGGCGCCAGTTGCGAACAGCATGAGCACAACAAAAGATAGTAGGCATTTTTTCATGTTAGTTGTTTGTTAGATTATGTAACGAAATATAAGTAAAAATAAAGGATAAGTGAAAGCCTTTCTGCTACCTTGATGCAATTATTCAACCAATAAGCTATTTTAGTCGAAAAAGGCAGATTTAGCTTTTATTGCTTGCAGTAAACCTTTACTCACCGATTGCCTGCCTGGATCTATACACAACACATGGCTGGCGTTGCTGCTGCCAATATGTTTGACGAATATCAACTACAAGCAAGGCCTACTGTTGCCCCCTGGGGTATACTCCTTGTTGTTCAGGAACTGCCCTCTGATTCAGTTTGAAATTTCTTTTCCTTCAAAAATTTGTTCTCGTTCCTATCTTCAGAGGAGGCAAAACATAGTTTCTTCCGGCCTGTCATTTGTAGTATACTGGTTTTAAATCACTTGGATCTGAAGAGAGATAATGTAGGGGTGCCAAGGCAGGAGCAGGAGTTAACGGTTGGAAAAAGTGTAAAAATAAAGTACAAAAAGTTGTGAACTTTTAGGCGTTCTTTTAACTTTATAGTAAAGTTATAGTAGCGAGTGCTACGACTCTGGTCTAACAACCTAATACATTAATTGGTCGAAGGTTCAGGGTGATGTTGGACTAATGAGAAAGGAGGTGCTGATGTCTAATCCCAAACAAGTGTTATCAAGCCTAAGTAATAGTATTCACCTAAACCGTGAGTCGGCTTCATAAACGGGATTCTGCTGTTTATGCAGCATGCATTACATTTGGTCTTCGGATGGTAACCTGAAACACAGGAAGCCGCTTGGTAAGACTTTTTAGGATTCTGAAACACCTGGTGTATCTTGACGGGCTACACCAGGTGTTTCTATTTTTAGCCCTGCTAAAATTATAAGTCGTCTTTATAGATGGTGTTATTCCGGAGCCGCCGCTCTCTTATAAAAGTACCCACATAAACAGCCGCCGCAATAAAGCAGCTCAGGCCCATCACCACAAGCAGGATGTTTCTCCTGTTCCATTCAAACATATCCCTGTCTATGCGCACAACTACCAGCAGGCCCACCAGCAGGGTGAGTGCCGTAACTGTGTGAAAAACAAACCTGTTGTGTTTGCGCAGGTGATACGTACAGGCCAGCAGAAGCAAACCGAAAAAAGGAGCGACAAGGGCAGTAGGGGGCTTGGCTGGGTTTGCGAAGTAGCCAATCAGGCCAGCTACTATCAGCACAAGAGCATTGATGGTGTTGATGATGTAAGGATGTACCATGACATGAACGTTTTTAGGTCTTTCGGCCTCATTAGGCGCGTCATGGTGTTGTGTACGTATAAAACGTGAAGGGTTTACTCTATCCGCAACAGGGCACCTCTTAAAGTATACGCCTGATTTCCAGGAAACGCTTGCTGTAGCCGGTGCCCTCTACTTTGCTGACTTTCACGCCACCCACAGAAGAAGAGTGTACAAACTCGATGTTATCAGCCTCAGTGGAAATAATTATACCGACATGGCCGGGTTGTCGCACCGCAGGGTTAGTGCCCGTAAAGATGACAAGGTCACCTACCTTCGCTTCATCCCTCGATACAAAAGCACCTTCTTTGGCCTGCAAAGCAGAAGAATGCGGAACGGCAATATCAAATCTATCGAAGACGTGTGTTACAAAACCCGAGCAGTCAAATCCGTCCGGGCTAACGCCGGCATAGATATAAGGTGTGCCCAGCAGACTCATGGCATAAGATACCAGTTGCTTTTCATTGACCTCCCCACTTATACTATTAGTTGTGGCAGAAAAAATTTCGGAAGAAGCCGATGCAACTGTTTTGGCTACAACAGGGGTCTCTGCTAACGTGGCGGAATGGTGAGCATCCTTGTCAAAGGAAGCTGCTTGCTGCGGTTCATTCCATAGCATAACAGTTAATGGTAATAAAGGGAACAGCATAAGCGACTTCATTCTTTTCATAGTGGTCAAGCGTTAGTTGTAGCTAATAGTATGAAATTACCATGCCAGGATGAATACAAAAATAACTAATTCCGGTGAGGATAGGAGGGCTTTTGCAAATATTAAACTGGAATAGCTTTAGGAAAGAATTCCACTACTGATGTTTGCCAATAGATTTAAATTACCTACACCAATAATCTAGTCGTTCACAAATAAATAGATTTTTTTGAAACATTTTAAGATTGTCATAGCAATTTGTATAGAGAAAATGATATTTTTGTAAAGGGTGATTATTAGTTGATGAAAGATGGAAGTATATAGCACAGATTCGTTGGTTGTAAGGTATGATGAGGCGCAGGGCAGGCTTTATCTGCAGTGTAACGGTTCTTTTAACTCCACGGAGTTCAGGGAAAGCCTTCTGACAGCCCTGGAGTTCGCCGGAAAACACCAGGTGAAGCAGTGGCTGCTGGATTACCGTGCTATCGGAGCGTTGAATGATGAGGAGGAGACCTGGCTGCACACTCACCTCTTTCCCCGCATCATGATGACAATGGGGTCAAATAACCATGTAGCGGTTGTATTGTCGGAAAGATGCTACCAGGCATTACTGAACGAAGCCGGGTTGTTTGGTATGCAAAGCTATAATTCGTTTATAATCATAAATACTTTTTCTACCACCTCGGAAGCAGATGCCTGGTTAGGTTCCAGTGTGCTGCCACATGCCTCCTGAGGCTCTTCTATAGTGTCATCGTTGGTGGGGATTTTGATAAGCACGGTTTTTGTTGTAACATGCAAAGCTTAAATAACTAATCCCTACTATACTTACACATGCTCAAACAAAAACAAGTTAAATTTTACCTCCTTCTCTTTGCTGTCCTTACTTTTTGCAATGCAGCCGCTGCACTTGCGGCAGAATTACGCTACACGTTGTCTATGCCGCAGCCGCATACGCACTATTTTGAAGTAGAGGCAGAGCTTTCAGGCGTAAAGAAAAATTATGTTGACTTCACGCTTCCGGTATGGGCGCCAGGATCATACCTGGTGCGCGAGTTTGCGAAAAACATAGAAGGCTTTGAGGCCACTGATAAATCCGGAAAGGCCTTGCGATCTGAAAAGATAGATAAAAACACTTGGCGCGTGTACAGCAATAAGGCAGATGTGGTGCGGGCCAAATATGATGTATATGCCTATGAGCTCAGTGTCCGGACCAGCTACCTGGACGCTTCCCATGGCTATGTGAATGGCACCAGCGTGTTTATGTACCCGGAAGGATACGAGAAACTGAATGGTACTTTAGTTGTTAAACCTTTCCAGGGATGGGAAAAAGTTTCTACGGGCCTGAAGAGCACAGGTAATTTTACCTACACCTTCCCCAATTACGATATTCTCGCGGACTCCCCATTGGAGATTGGTAACCATGAAGTATATACCTTCACAGCTGCTGGTGTACCGCATGAGGTAGCCATGTACGGAGAAGGCAACTTCGATCCAAAGGAATTGGTGGCCGACATGAAGAAAGTAGTGGAGGAGGCTGTGGAAGTGATAGGTGAGTTGCCAGTAGATCGCTATGTGTTTATTGTGCACAACCTGAACCGTGGCGGCGGCGGGTTAGAACACCTGAACTCTACCACATTGCAAACCTCCCGCTGGAACTATGGCACAGCAGCAGGGTATAACGGTTTTCTAAGCCTTGTGGCACACGAGTACTTTCACCTGTGGAATGTGAAGCGCCTACGGCCACTGGCGCTCGGGCCATTCAACTATAACCAGGAGAATTATACCGACCTGCTTTGGGTTTCTGAGGGTATCACCAGCTTTTATGATGATCTGATAGTGCGACGTGCAGGCTTTACGACGCCGCAGCGTTACCTGGATGTGGTGGCAGGAAGCATACATGCTGTTGAGAACACACCCGGTAACAAAGTGCAAACTGTTGCTGAGGCAAGCTATGATGCCTGGATTAAGTACTATAGGCGCAACGAGAACTCCAACAATGCAGAGGTTTCTTATTACACAAAGGGAGGCGTGCTGGGCCATTTGCTGAATATGGAGGTATTGGAAGCGACTGACGGAGAGAAAAGTCTGGATGATGTGATGCGCTACATGTACAACCGCTATTACAAACAACTGAACAGGGGCTTTAAAGAAGCAGAGTTTAAAGAAGCCTTAGAAAAAATATCAGGCCGCAACATGGATGCTTTTTTCAGTAACTATGTAAACGGTACCGCTACACCAAACTATAACGAGTACTTTGATGCAGCCGGCCTGCGCCTTGTTAACATCAACGAAGGCAGCAAAGTGGCAAGCTGGGGAGCCTCTACAGCAGTATCAGACGGTAAAGTGATGGTGCGTGCCGTGAACCGTGGTACAAGTGCATACGAAGGTGGTTTGAACGTGAATGATGAAATTGTAGCCGTAAACGGTTATCGTGTAGGTGATGACCTAGACAGTTTTACAAACCGCCTCGGGGTTGGCGATACAGCTGAAGTACTGATAACGCGTGACGGTAAGTTACAGACACTAAAAATCCCGATGCTGAAGAATGAAACTGTGCGCTACCGCTTTGAGCGCGTTCAGAACCCCAGCAATGTACAGCAGAGAATTTTTAACAAGTGGCTTGATATAGACCAAAGCTAAAAAATCATTGCCATGTTAAGAAAGGCGGTGGGAGTGAGGTGTGTCCTCTTTCACCGCCTTTTTTCATGCCCTTACTTTTCTGGTGCCCTCAAAAAATTGCCCCTTCCTTGCGCCGAAAATAAATAAAGAAACAGCAGGTATGAGTATGGAGTAAAGCCAGAGGAGAGTTGTAAAGCCTCAGAAACAGTGCAATTTTTAGAGGGCCGAAAATGTTTTTCAGTTCAACGTTACGACATACATTTTAATTTTTGCATATTGTAATATTACTATGTAGATTTCGGAATCATTAACCATTTAAATGTTATTACAATGGTGATATTTGAGACACCATGCGTTAAGATTTCATGCGTATTTCCTGTTAGCTGTTTGTATATCAAATGGTTGATGAAGCCGGACAATGCTTCTTTTGTGGAGGCTCACAGTGCTGCATTACAATTTTCGATAGATAATCCAGGGGTGAGGTCATATTGCACTGATTTAACTTGCATCGGCTCCCTTACCAGAGAGCAGGAAGCGTGGTTGAGCCTGGAGTATTATCAAAAGTCTTATACTAAGCTGAAGAGCGACTTCTTTGTAGCGGTGATATTTTCTGAGGAGCATTTCAAGGCGGTTGTGTCCAATTACCAGATTCCATCTGCTTTGTCGCCGCACCCTTACGTTTACTTTAATTATTTTACAAACCAACAGGAGGCCCTGCATTGGCTGGAGATCATAGAAAAAGGTCAGGACCTGGCGTTTCTCTCCACCGTTTCCTGACCTTTATATTCTTCCATACAGTATACGCATCAAGGGAAAATTCCGAGTGACTCATAACTCACGCCAATCTTCTCGATAGCAGTAAGGAACGCCGCCGTCCGAAGGTCCGGAATGTTCTTTTGCTGCATCACATCCCTTATCTCATGGTAAGCGTTTATCATCGTGTCTTCCAGTCCGGAACGCACCAGACTGATCTCGTCAGAACCCTGGGAGAGGAACGCCCGCTCTTTGGCTGTCATACTCTTACCTGACGAAGTCTCAATGGCATTCACCAAACGAAGGTAACTGGCCTCTTCTGCACGCTTGCCCATGCGGCCAAAACGCACATTCGACAGGTTTTTCAACCACTCAAAATAAGAAACAGTTACACCACCGGCATTCAGGTATAGGTCTGGCAGAACGATAATACCATTCTGGATAAGCACTTCCTCTGCTTCACGGGTAACAGGGCCATTGGCTCCTTCTGCCACAATCTTCGCTTTTATCTTGCCTGCATTGCCACTATGGATCACATTCTCAAGGGCAGCAGGGATAAGGATGTCGCAGTCAGTTTCCAGTAGCTCTGAAGAATTCTCATAGTTCTTGGCGTCTTTGAAGTTCAGGATAGAGCCATTCTCGCTTCTGTGCTTGAATGCGTCACTTACATCAATCCCGTTTTCATTGTAAATACCTCCCTCACGCTCTGCTATACCAACAATAACGGCTCCATCCTGCTGGCAGAAGAACGCCGCGTGATACCCTACGTTACCTAAACCCTGTACAATTATGCGCTTGCCCTGCATGGTGTTGCCTTGCAGGCCTGTGCCCTCCAGCAGTTCTTTGTCGGCTAAGGCCTCCCGTATACCATAGTATATTCCTAAACCTGTTGCCTCTGCACGCCCTCTTATACCTCCCTGGCCTACAGGCTTACCTGTAACACAGCCTAAGGCACTTACCTCGCCATATTTAAATGTCTGGTAGGTGTCAGCAATCCATGCCATTTCCCGGCTGCCAGTGCCGTAATCCGGTGCCGGTACATCTATGCCAGGTCCTATCAGGTTCTTCTTGATCAGCTCGGTTGCATAGCGCCTGGTCACGCTCTCCAATGTTTTCACAGAACTGGTGCGTGGGTTTATTTTCACGCCTCCTTTCGCTCCACCAAAAGGAACATCCACTACCGCGCATTTGAAAGTCATGAGCGTAGCCAGTGCCTTCACCTCGTCTTCATCTACCTGCATACTGTAGCGGATACCTCCTTTAGAAGGGAGTTTGTGGTGGCTATGCTGCACCCGTATACCCTCTATCACTTCGATTTTACCTTCTATCTCAACAGGGAAAGAGACTTTATAGACACTGTTCGGCGCCTTGATCTGGGCCAGAATTCCGGGGCTTAGCCTGGAATAGCTAGCTGCCTGGTCGAAAAACTGGTGTACACTTTCTAAGAACTTTTTGCCTTCATTAGGGTCGTTTGCCATAAAAGTATTTTCTATTTATGATGTCTACTGATGGATTTAAGAACGGTTCCCAGATAGTTTTGTTCACTTTACATCCGCTAAGGCCCTTTTGCGGCATCTAAATTGAGTTGCTCAGTATCTTTGCGCTACATGGCATAATGTATAATTAATATTTAATAAAAGATATATTAAATATTATTGCTTTAATGAGGAACATATCGCATCTTTGTAAGAAATAGTATAAGAAAACAAATAGTCTTTCGTTTCCTGACCTACTACATATAAATTCCACATTGTTAGCTCACATGAGATCTTCTATATCAATGTTATTAGAAAAAGTATCACATACTAATGCTTTTTCAGGGCAACTCACCGCTCCAGGTTCTGGCACGGCTTCAGTTCAAATTGAAGTGTCTTATGACGCGGATAACCATGTACTGGTTGTAAACTGGGAAGGGGAGCCCTGTTCAGCAGAAATCAGGAGGGGTTATGGAATAATTCTGGAGGAGGTACGGAAGCACAGGCCCAGAAAAGTGCTGTTAGACCTGCAAAGAAGGTGCAAACTAAGCCGGAGTGATCAACGGTGGGTTTTTTCTACTGTATTTCCACAGCTACTGAGAATTCTGCAGCAGGATGTTTTTCTAGCCCTTGTTTTACCAGTGATGCTATACACCGGTCTGGTGGTGGAAATGGATGGTGATGAGCTGATGTATGAGAACAACTTTCTGATCATTCATCACTGTCTCTACAGAGAAGAAGCTTACCGGTGGCTGAACAGCATGCATCTGGAAGAAAAATAGCTGACAGAAACATAAAGAAGGCCCGGTCAGGATGCAAGTTCTTAACCGGGCCTTTTAACTTCTAATTTCAGGGGCTCTACTTTACAGATAGCAGCTCAACATCAAAAATAAGGGTAGAGTGAGGCCCGATATCCCCTCCGGCGCCCTGAGCGCCATAGGCAAGATTGGAAGGTATGAACAGTCTCCATTTAGAGCCCTCTTTCATCAGCTGTAGTGCCTCTGTCCATCCAGCTATCACGCCATTAACCGGGAAAGTTGCCGGCTGTCCGCGTTCATAGCTGGAGTCAAATACGGTTCCGTCGATAAGCGTACCGTGGTAATGCGTGGTAACAGTGTCTGAGGCAGAAGGAGACTTACCAGAACCTTCTTTCAATACCTGGTACTGCAGTCCGCTTGGCAGTGTTTCTATGCCCTCATTATTTTTATTCTCCTCTAAGAAAGCTTCACCAGCCTGTTTGTTATCAGAACCACTGGAGCTTTGTTTCTGCGCCATCTCCTGCTGCAGTGACATCATGGCCTGCTGTACTTCTTCCTGCGACAAAGAAGAGGGCTTCCCCTCCAGCACTTCCTTCATGCCTTTTACGAAAGGGTCTGAGTCAATGTCAATGCCTTGCTTTTTCAGATTAGTCGCCATGTCGCGGCCAATTATGTAGCTTATTTTTTCCTTTAAATTCATAGTATGTAGTTTTGCACGCGGTGTGCTATGTAAAATTATATATACCCCTTGGCAGCGCCAATGTTACAAAGCTATGGATTTTGGTTTAAATACACTGGTGCCTGGGCTAAACCCGCTTTTAGCTTTACTGTAAATAACACGAGCAGCCACTAAAACAAAAGCGGTCCTTTCTTCCAGTAGAAACGACCGCTTAAATTATCGAAAGAAGGTTTATCAGAGGTATAGGTGGTAATCTTCCTCTGTAGTGTCTAAGCGTAGTCTGGTTGGCTGCAGCCAGTTTTTCATTATCAGGCTCACAGTGGTGCCAATAAGGAAGAGCGAGGAAAGTGTAGTAATTCTTTTCATTATCGCGAACTTATAAGAGGTGAGGACAGGTTTCTTTTCGATATTAACGTATCCTTATATTAATAAGTTCTACTCTTATGTTACGAAAATAAAATTAATTTTGTGATTACCCACTCACCTGATAAAGTAGAGGTAACATTGGCTGAAAAGTTGCCTCAACTCCTTCTTACCTGCTTTTTTTATAGCAAATGCTCAGCTGTATAAGCTCTTATCTTCATCTGACATGTCTATATCAAAATTGGTCTCATGATAAGCTTTGTTTGCAAATACATATACAGCAGCAGCTATTAAAAAGCATGCTGTGCCAAACAGGAGCAAAGGTAAAATTGATCTTCTTCGTGCCATGGTATAAAGTGCTTGTTTCAGAGTATGAGTACGCGTAGCCTGAAAAACAGGTGGAATGTTAGTAGTATCAAGTGCCAAAAAAATGAGCCGGAAGAAATTCCCGGCTCATTTTGTCCTAATGAAAATAAGCAGCAGATTATACTGCACTGTAACTACATGTTTCTGCGGTACTGGCCGCCAACTTCGAAGAGGGCATTCGTAATCTGGCCGAGGGAGCAGTATTTCACAGTTTCCATCATCTCCTCAAAGATGTTCCCGTTGTTTATGGCCACCTGCTGAATACGCTTCAGCATCTCATCTGACTTATCTGCATTGCGTTCCTGAAGCCGGTGCACCATCGTTATCTGGTACTTTTTTTCTTCTTCAGTTGCCCGTATCACCTCCGTCGGGATAACAGTAGGAGAGCCCTGAGAAGAGAGGAAGGTGTTGACACCAATGATAGGGTACTCGCCCGTATGTTTCAGCGTTTCGTAATACAGGCTTTCCTCCTGTATCTTACCACGCTGATACATGGTTTCCATAGCACCCAATACACCGCCACGCTCCGTGATACGGTCAAATTCCAACAGTACAGCCTCTTCCACCAGGTCGGTCAGCTCTTCAATGATAAACGAGCCCTGCAGCGGGTTCTCATTCTTCGCCAGTCCCAGCTCCCGGTTGATGATCAGCTGAATCGCCATTGCTCGTCGCACTGAGGCCTCTGTCGGCGTTGTAATCGCTTCATCGTAAGCATTTGTGTGCAGTGAGTTACAGTTGTCATAGATGGCATACAGCGCCTGCAGCGTTGTCCGGATGTCATTGAAGTCTATTTCCTGTGCGTGCAGCGAACGGCCTGACGTCTGGATGTGGTACTTCAACATCTGGGACCGGGCATTCGCGCCATACTTGATTTTCATGGCCTTGGCCCAGATGCGACGTGCCACGCGGCCAATCACCGCATACTCCGGATCGATACCGTTGGAGAAGAAGAAGCTCAGATTCGGTGCAAACTGATTGATGTCCATGCCGCGGCTGACGTAGTACTCTACAAAAGTAAAGCCATTGGCCAGCGTAAAGGCCAGCTGAGAAAGCGGGTTTGCGCCTGCCTCGGCAATATGATAGCCGGAAATAGATACAGAATAAAAATTACGCACGCTCTTGTCGATGAAGTACTGCTGCACATCACCCATCAAACGCAGCGAGAATTCAGTAGAGAAGATGCAGGTGTTCTGTGCCTGGTCTTCCTTCAGGATGTCGGCCTGCACTGTGCCGCGTACGGAAGCAAGTGTTCGCTTCTTTATCTCGTTATATACATCTGCCGACAGCACCTGGTCGCCGGTTACCCCCAGCAGCATCAGGCCTAGACCGTTATTGCCTTCCGGGAGTTTGCCCTGGTATTGCGGACGCTCTGTGCCCTTTTCCTGATAGATAGCTTCAATCTTCTGATTGACCTCATCCTCCAGCCCGTTTTCTTTTATATAGAGCTCGCATTGTTGGTCGATGGCGGCATTCATGAAGAAGCCAGTCAGTATAGCGGCCGGGCCATTGATGGTCATGGACACCGATGTCATCGGGTCTGCGAGGTTAAAGCCCGAGTACAGTTTCTTGGCATCATCGAGGCAGCAGATGCTAACGCCGGAGTTGCCGATCTTACCGTATATATCTGGTCTGTAATCCGGGTCTTCGCCGTACAGCGTTACCGAGTCGAAAGCTGTAGACAGACGTTTGGCCGGTAAGCCTAGGCTAACATAGTGGAAGCGGCGGTTTGTACGCTCCGGCCCGCCTTCGCCGGCAAACATGCGTGTTGGGTCTTCGCCTTCGCGCTTAAACGGGAAAACGCCTGCTGTGTAAGGAAACTCACCCGGCACGTTCTCCTGCAGGTTCCACTTCAGCAAATCTCCCCAGGCCTCATACTTCGGTGTGGCTACTTTGGGTATCTGCAGGTGCGAAAGCGATACGGTATGTGTCTTTATCCTGATTTCCTTGTCGCGTACCTTGAAGACGAAGAACTCATTTTTATAGGCCTGTACCTTCTCTTTCCAGTTCTCCAGAATCTTCTTGTTCTGGCCGTCCAGGTTCAGCTCAATCTCTGTATAGGCCTGCTCCAGTTGTTTTACAAGGCGGTCTTTGTCATCTACCTCCAGGCCCTGTACTGCTTCAATAGATTTGCGGATGCCGTACAGCTTCTGCGCCACCTCCGCCTGCTCTTTGCTCCATTTGTCGTAGTTGCGGATGGTTTCGGATATTTCGGAAAGGTATCGGGTACGGGCAGGAGGAATGATGAATACCTTCTCCGACATTTCCTTTGAGGTCTGCAGGTTAGAGCTTAGCTCCACGCCCGTCTTCTCTACTATTTTCGCTATTACTGCCCTGTAGAGCTGGTTCATGCCTGGGTCGTTGAACTGTGAGGCGATGGTGCCGAACACCGGAATATCCTCGTCCTTCACATCCCATAGCTGATGGTTGCGCTTATACTGCTTCTTCACATCGCGCAGGGCATCCAGGGCACCGCGTTTGTCAAACTTATTCAGAGCAATAACATCGGCAAAGTCCAGCATGTCGATTTTCTCAAGCTGTGTGGCGGCGCCGTACTCTGGCGTCATGACGTAGAGGCTGGCATCAGAATGCTCGATAATCTCTGTGTCAGACTGGCCGATACCGGAAGTTTCCAGGATAATCAGGTCAAAATCAGCGGCTTTTACAATATCCACGGCGTCCTGCACATACTTGCTCAGTGCCAGGTTGCTCTGGCGTGTAGCCAGCGAGCGCATGTACACCCTATCATTGGAGATAGAGTTCATCCGGATTCTGTCACCCAACAAGGCGCCACCAGTCTTGCGCTTCGACGGATCCACAGATATAATGGCAATTTTCTTTTCCGGGAAGTCCTGCAGAAAACGGCGCACCAGTTCGTCTACCAACGATGATTTACCGGCTCCTCCTGTACCTGTAATGCCCAGGACTGGCGTTGTTCGCTGCTCGTTGCTCGTTGCTGGAGCTTTTTCTGTATTGCCGAGAATCTGGTCTTTTATTTTGGCATACTCTTCCGGAAAGTTCTCAGCGGCAGAAATCAAGCGTGCAATCGCTTTTGGGTCCTGGTCGCGCAGGTGCTTTACTTCTCCGTTCAGGTCTTTTCCCGTTGGGAAGTCGCACTGCTGCAGCATGTCGTTGATCATTCCCTGCAAGCCCATAGAACGGCCATCGTCAGGAGAGTAAATGCGGGTAATACCATATGCCTGCAACTCTTCTATCTCGTCTGGCAGAATAACACCTCCACCGCCGCCGAACAAGCGGATATGCCCGCTGCCGCGCTCCTGCAGCAGGTCGTACATATACTTAAAGTACTCGATGTGGCCGCCCTGGTAGGAAGTAATGGCAATGGCTTGGGCATCTTCCTGAATAGCACAGTCAACAATCTCCTGCACCGAACGGTTATGGCCCAAGTGTATCACCTCTGCTCCCGAGGCCTGAATGATGCGTCGCATAATATTGATAGACGCATCGTGGCCGTCGAACAGAGAGGCGGCTGTTACCACACGAATGTGGTTAACAGGCTTGTATGGTTCTACAGTTGTAACTTGCATAGGTAGTTATAGAAACTTCTTTCGAATTTGGTGCAAATATAGTCATTATACGACATATAGCAGTGAGGGCTCCCCGGTGGAAGCCCGGCATACTTTGTACGCTAACGGAGAGATTAGTGACTATGGTGTTTTTTACCTGCCATCAGCAACACGCTTATGCAGCAGGTATGGATGCATGAAGATGAGCATCACTTTGACGTTGCCTTTAAGTATGGCCGCGTTGGGTAAGAAGTATAGCTTTTCAGCCAAACTAACTTATTCAATTGTAGTCTGATCAGGAGCATTGGTTTGTGCTGATTCATCTTGCCTTAGCCTAAACTCTTCCGCAGCGTAAACTGGAAAAGTTAGACAGCTCCTCTTTAGATGTATAGATATAGTTTACCCTAAACCTGCTTCTTTTGCCACTGACACTAAGTCAGCCACATTGTTGGTGCCGAGCTTGTGCTGTATGTTTTTGCGGTGGGTGCTGACGGTATTGTTGCTGATAAAAAGCTTAGTAGCTATCTCTTTCGTGCTGTAGCCCTGGCACACGAGGGTTAACACTTCAATCTCTCTTTTTCGAAGGCTTTTTAAGAGCAGCTTGTTCCTGAGTTTCAGGTTTTCTTTTAATGCCTCTGCCAGCTGTTTATCTGTGTTCATCTGCGGGCTCAGGTCCACATCCACGCACAGCAATTCCTTCACATTACCATCCTTGTCTTTTTTGTAAGCCTTAGCCCAGCCCATAAACCATTTATACTCCTTTGCATCTTTGTGCTTTGCCCGGAAAATGCCACCGAACTCAGCACCGTCGAAGTGCTTGTAGTGATTCACGCTGTCGTCTGGTACATTATGGTCCTCAGGGTGCACAATTTTGTACAGGTATTCATACCCCCCCATTTCCATAATTTCATCAAGCGAATAGCCCAGCGTTTCCTCATTTGTCTTATTACACCAAACAACTCCCTTCTCAAGGCTGGATATATAGATATTTGCTGGCACTTGGTGTACAATCTTTTCCAGAAAAGCTACTTTCTCCTTAAGGGCAGCGAGTTCAGACGCTAAATTATGAGGTTGTTTTTTCGAGACTTCAGGCGTTTGTTGCTCAGGCATGATGCAAAATTATGGTGTCGCGTAATTGTACTAATATTATCTGGTAAGGGTTTATTCTAATTTGGAAATTACAAACATTTTAAGAATAAAATGCGCTTAGCATAAGTTCGGCTTCGAATAAATTGGGCTGGTTCATACTAACCGATAAAATTCATTTTTGACAGGAATATTCTTTAACTTTGTATTCCGTATAAATACTACATGAAGAATATCCGTAATTTCTGCATTATCGCCCACATCGACCATGGCAAAAGTACGTTGGCCGACCGTTTATTGGAGTATACCCAAACGGTGGCGGAGCGAGAAATGCAACACCAACTGCTAGACAACATGGACCTGGAGCGCGAACGCGGCATTACTATCAAGAGCCACGCCATCCAGATGAATTTCCCCTATAAAGGAGAAGACTATGTGCTTAACCTGATTGACACGCCGGGTCACGTTGACTTTTCTTACGAGGTGTCCCGCTCCATAGCGGCCTGCGAAGGTGCACTGCTTATTGTGGATGCCTCCCAGGGAATTGAAGCACAGACAATTTCCAACCTGTACCTGGCGATAGGCAATGACCTGGAGATTATACCTGTATTAAATAAGATAGACCTGCCACACGCCATGCCCGAGGAAGTGGCTGACCAGGTTATCGAGCTCATAGGCTGCGATAGAGAAGACATTATTCTCGCTTCCGGTAAAGCAGGTATCGGTATTGCAGATATCCTGCACGCCATCTGCGACAGGATACCGGCTCCGAAGGGCGATCCGGAGGCACCCTTACAGGCTTTGATCTTTGACTCCGTTTTCAATTCTTACCGGGGTATTGAGGTTTATTTCAGGATATTCAACGGTACACTGAAGAAAGGAGAAAAAGTAAAGTTCATCAACACGGGCAAGACCTACGAAGCAGATGAGATTGGCGTACTTAAGCTGAACCAGGAGGCAAAGCAGGTAATGGGTGCCGGTAATGTCGGCTACCTCATCTCAGGCATCAAGAATGCAAAAGAGGTAAAAGTAGGTGATACCATCACGCACGTAGAACGTCCGGGCAAAGGCATACAGGGCTTCGAAGATGTAAAGCCGATGGTATTCGCTGGTATCTACCCGGTGGAAACAAGTGAGTACGAGGAGCTGCGTAACTCTATGGAGAAGCTGCAACTGAACGACGCTTCCCTGGTGTGGGAGCCGGAGACATCAGCGGCCCTTGGATTTGGTTTCCGTTGCGGCTTTCTGGGCATGCTGCACATGGAGATAGTGCAGGAGCGCCTGGAGCGCGAGTTCGACATGACGGTGATTACCACCGTGCCCTCGGTACAGTTCCATGCCTATACTACCAAAGAAGCGATGGTGAAGGTAAATGCACCTTCCGAGATGCCGGAGCCCAACTACATCGACCACATCGAAGAGCCGTTTATCAAAGCGCAGATAATTTCCAAGTCTGAGTATGTTGGACCGATTATAACGCTGTGTATGGACAAGCGCGGTATCCTGAAGAACCAGACCTACCTGACCAGCGACCGTGTGGAACTCACCTTTGAGATGCCGCTTGCTGAGATTGTCTTTGACTTTTTTGATAAGCTGAAAACCATCTCCCGTGGCTATGCCTCTCTCGACTATGAGTTGATTGGCTTCCGGACCTCTAACATGGTGAAACTGGATGTGATGCTGAACGGAGAAAAGGTAGATGCCCTGAGTGCCATCGTGCACCGCGACAAAGCGTATGACTGGGGCAAGCGCCTGTGTGAAAAGTTGCGTGAATTGCTGCCGCGTCAGATGTTTGAGATTGCCATACAAGCCGCTATCGGACAGAAAATAATTGCTCGTGAGACTGTGAAGGCCCTTCGCAAAAACGTACTGGCCAAATGCTATGGTGGTGATATATCGCGTAAACGAAAACTTCTTGAAAAACAGAAGAAAGGTAAAAAGCGCATGCGCCAGGTAGGCAACGTGGAAATTCCGCAAGAAGCCTTCTTAGCTGTACTGAAACTAGACTAAGAACTACACAGCCCCGACGTGCCTCCGCGCGCCGGGGCTTGTTCGTGTTATGGGCCTGATAGAGCAGCAACAGGAGCCTTCTGTTTTCACTTTAACTTTGCCAGCATGCAAACCTATGGCTTCCATTATTGGTGAAACTACCAACAACGGCAAAAAAACACACTAACAACTCATAATTCCTAATTCAAAATACATCATCATACTATGACCCTGCTCGACGGCAAAAAAACATCCGAAGCCATACAAAATGAAATAGCTGCTGAAGTAGCTGAACTCAAAGCTAATGGTGGTAAAACGCCACATCTTGCAGCTATACTTGTCGGTAACGACGGCGGATCAGTAACCTATGTGAACAATAAAGTGCTGGCCTGTGAGCGCGTGGGCTTTGCATCTTCGCTGTTTCATTTTGAAGATACAATCTCTGAAGAGGAACTGTTACTCAAAATCAAGGAGCTGAACCTGGATGATGAGATAGATGGCTTTATCGTACAGTTGCCCCTGCCAAAGCACATCGACCCTGAAAAAGTACTGGAGGCCATAGACCCTGTTAAGGACGTGGATGGTTTCCACCCGATTAACGTAGGACGTATGGTAGCTGGTCTGCCTGCCTACCTGCCTGCTACTCCGGCAGGAATACTGCAGTTGCTGGAGCGCTACGAAATTGAAACGAGCGGCAAGCACTGTGTTGTAATTGGCCGAAGCAATATTGTGGGTTCTCCTATGAGCATCCTGATGGCGAAAAGCGCTTACCCGGGCAATTGCACCGTTACCCTCTGCCACAGCCGTACGAAAGACCTCCCTTCATTTACCCGCCAGGCAGACATTGTCATAGCCGCTATCGGTAAACCGGAGTTCGTGACCGCCGATATGGTAAAAGAGGGTGTGGTGGTAATAGATGTGGGAACTACCCGTGTGCCTGACGCTTCCCGCAAATCTGGTTTCAGACTGAAAGGCGATGTGAACTTTGATGAGGTGGCACCTAAAAGCAGCTTTATTACGCCAGTACCAGGTGGAGTAGGTCCGCTCACAATTGCCATGCTACTCAAGAACACATTAAAAGCTGCAAAGAAAGAGGTTTACGCTTAGGATTATAACAGATGTGAAGCAATAGTCCCGCTGGGACTAGAAGCTGACCTCGTGTGGTCCTGCTACATGTTAGATTCAGCCGATAAAAGCAGAAAGCCCTTTGGTTATCTAACCAAAGGGCTTTCTGCTTTTGATACTGGGGCTGCTAATGGCTTCCTACATTCACGATATCAGCAAATACACCTGCTGCCGTCACTTCGGCACCGGCACCAGGCCCTTTCACTACCATTGGTCTTTCCTTGTAGCGATCAGTGGTAAAGGAGATGATATTATCACTGCCGGAGAGGGTAAAGAAAGGATGACTTTCATCTACCATCTGGAGAGAAATCTTTACCTGCCCGTCCTCCAGTGATCCTATGTAGCGTAGCACCTTGCCGCTGCTTTCTGCTTTTTCCTTCAACTGCACAAAGTAAGCCTCTGCAGCCTTTAATTCAGCATAAAACTCGGCGACACTGGCCGCCTGAAGGCAGGAAGGAGGAAGTATGTTCTCAATTTGCACATCTGCAGCCTCTAAAGGATTACCGGCATCACGTGCCAGAATCAGCATTTTCCTCATAAAATCAAGGCCGCTCAAATCATCCCGCGGGTCTGGTTCTGTATATCCTTTTTCCTGCGCCAGCTTCACCACATCATGGAAAGAGGCATTGCCTTTAAAGTTGTTGAAGATGAAGGAGATAGTTCCTGACAGGATAGCCTCAATACGTAAAACTCTATCGCCGCTCATCATAAGGTCCTTTAATGTCCGAACGATTGGCAGTCCTGCACCTACGTTAGTCTCATAATAGAAGTCGACGCCGTGCTGCAAAGCAGTGTCCTTAAAATTTTTATACTGTTGATAGTCAGATGAGTTGCCTATTTTATTGCAGGTAACGATAGAGATGTTGGATCGGAATACCTCCTCATAAAATCCAATAGGAGCAGGGCTTGCTGTGTTGTCAGCGAGTACACAGTTAGGCAGGTTAATCAGTTGCATACGGCTGACAAACTCCTGCAGGTCGGCCGGTTCACCCGCGGTTTCCAGCACCTGCTGCCATTTGTCAAGCGGTATGCCATCTGTATCAAAAACCATCCTCCGGGAATTGCTTATCCCTATTAATTTCACCTGAATGCCATTGTGCTGCTGCAGATAATTGTGGTGTTCCTGTAGTTGCCGGATAAGGGTGGTGCTGATGTTGCCGGTACCCAGGCAGAACACGTGAAGCGTTTTCTTCAGTTCAGTAAAAAAGGCATCGTGTACGGTATTCAGTGCTTTTCGGAGGTCCTCCTTTGCGATAATAACCGAAATGTTATACTCAGAGGAACCTTGTGCGATGGCCCGCACATTAATGCCATTCCGGCCTAGCGCATGAAACAGTTTGCCGGATATACCGGGTGTCTGTTTCATATTCTCACCTACTATTGCCAAGACAGACAGGTCCTGCTCAATGGTGGGTTGTTCCAGTTTTTCTGCCTGTAGTTCCAGCTCAAATTCCTGCTCTATGAGTTGTTTTGCTTTTACAGCGTCGGCCGGATTTACTGCAAACGTGATGCTGTGCTCGGAGGAGGCCTGCGTTATCAGTATAACGTTTATCTGCTCCCGCGACAGCAAAGAGAACAACCTTCCGCTATAACCGGCTTTGCCCACCATGCCACTCCCTTGCAGGTTAATGATGCTGGTATCGTTAACAGAAGAGATGCCCTTGATATTTGAGCCTGATTTTTGCGTGTCATGCTGAATCACAGTCCCAGGGAAGGCAGGATTGGTGATATTACGGACAACAATCGGAATCTTATGCAGGAATGCAGGCGTCATGGAGGGTGGATAGATGACTCTTGCACCAAAGTAGGAAAGCTCCATAGCCTCGGTATACGACAGCTCCGTCAGCGGTATAGCTTTCTTTACCATCTTTGGGTCAGCTGTCATCATGCCATTTACATCGCTCCAAATCTGTATTTCAGAACAGTGAAGCGCAGCACCTATGAGGGCGGCCGTATAGTCGCTTCCGCCGCGGCCCAGGGTTGTAATCTGCCCGTGATTATCGCTTGCGATAAAACCTGTGACGAACAGCAGGTGGTCCTTATATTCTCTATAGAAACCTTGAATTAACCTGTTCGACAGGTCAGTGTGAACCCGAGCGTGGCCAAAGCTGCTGTCTGTTTTGATGAAGGTAGAAGCATCCACAAACAAGGCTTCTGAAAAATGAAGCTCCGCTACTTTGCTGATCAGGTAAGTAGCACATCGCTCACCATAAGACAACACCAGGTCACGGGTCTTGGGCGTCACCTCCCGTAGACTCTGTATATGCTGCAGCAGGCTTCTTAATTCTGTGAAATACACCTCGAACTGTGCTAATACAGTCTCTTCAAGCTGCTGCCCGGCAAGCAGTTCTTTCGCTATGTCAACATGGCGTTGTTCTGTTTCGATTAATTTGTCAGTGTAGCCAAGGCCTGCCGCCGCAGTATCAGCCAGGCTACTCAGTGCGTTGGTTACGCCGCTCATAGCAGACAAAACCACGATGGGTTTTTCTGCTTTTGATTCTTCTGCGAGTGTGTTAAGTAATGTAAGAATATTATGTGCGGATCCGACAGTTGTTCCCCCGAATTTCAGGACTTTCATGGCTTTGGTGCTATAGTTGTAAGCTTGTCCCTGCAAGAGGGCAGGTTTTTCTTTTATTTTTTATCTCTGCACCTCTCAGGGCTGCGACTGTAGCTTGTGCTGCTCCTGGAGCAGAGCGGCAAACTCGCTGTAGCTGTTCCCGATGCTGCCTGACTGCTTCGGCTTGTTCAGGAAAGCCTGCAGCTGTTCCGGCAGTGCAATATCAGAACCAAGTATATCATCTATACTTCCCTTGAACTTGGCAGGGTGTGCTGTTTCAAGAAAAATGCCATCTGTTTTAAGCACAGGTAGATGTTGTTTCAGGCTCAGGTATGCTATAGCTCCGTGCGGGTCCAGGAGGTAATCGTGCTGTTGCTTCACCTCCTGAATGGCGGAACGGATGGGTGCATCATCTGTCCAGTATCCTTTCAGAACCTGCTTCAGTTGCCCGTAGTTGTTGCCAAACATTTCCTGAATGCGCGGGAAGTTATTAGGGCTACCCACATCCATGGCATTGGCAATGGTTGAAACCGACGGCACAGGAGTGTATTCACCTGTCTCCAGGTAAGCCGGCACTACCTTGTTCCGGTTGGTGGCGGCAATGAAATGGCGAACAGGCAAGCCCATCTGACGGGCTAAAACACCCGCTGCCAAATTCCCGAAGTTGCCGCTCGGCACAGCAAACGTAGCCCCGGCAGCATCTTTTTCCGGATGCTGCCTGCGCCACTGCCCCCAGGCATGAAAGTAGTATACCATCTGCGGTAACCAGCGTGCCACGTTAATGGAATTGGCGGAAGACAGCCTCATTTCGTTGTTCAGTGCTTCGTCAGAGAAAGCCTGTTTTACCAGTTGCTGGCAGTCATCGAATGTTCCTTCTACGGCAACGGATGTTATGTTCTGGCCCAGCGTGGTGAACTGCATCTCCTGAATTTCACTCACTCCACCTTTTGGATACAGAATCACCACCTCAATATTGGCTACTCCCAAAAAGCCATTGGCTACAGCACTGCCCGTGTCGCCGGAAGTGGCTACCAGCACTGTCACCGGCTTGTTCGGCTCGGCAAAGGCTTGTAAACAGCGCGACATAAAACGCGCTCCCACATCTTTGAAAGCGCATGTAGGACCATGAAACAGTTCCAGCGCATATATTCCTTCTTCCACCGCTACCAAGGGAATGGGGAAAGTAAATACTTCCTTACAAATGGCACGGAGCGCATCTGGCGTGATGTCAGGTGCTGTGAAATGCTTTAAAACTTCGAAGGCAATCTCCGGGAGGGCCATGTCTGGCAGCTCCTCGAAAAAAGAAGAAGGTAAGGCCGGAATATGCTCCGGGAAAAACAAACCCTTGTCCTGTGGAAGCCCCTGGATGACAGCTTCCTTGAAGCTCATTTCGGGGGATGAGCGGTTGGTAGAATAAAATTTCATGCGTGTGCGTGTAAGGATGGTTGCTGTATAACCCGTGCCCCTTGCTCAGGAACCTGTGTAACATAGGCATTTAACTCGATGCCGCTGGAGAGGTATACCTGCTCAATGGACCTTTTTACCTGTTGTGCCCCTTCTTCCGTGGCCGACAAGGCAAAAATAGAAGGGCCAGAGCCGGATATACCTGCTCCTAGGGCACCGGCATCGATGGCAGCATGCTTTGCCTGCTTAAACAGCGGTATTAGGAAAGCGCGCTCCGGCTCAAAAATCTCATCATGGAGGCTTCGGCTGATCAGGCTATAGTCTCCCTTTAGCAGGCCAGCCATCAGGGCTGCCAGGTTGCCCCACTGCCGGATGGCTTTTTGCATCGGAATTTCTTTTTTTAAAATGCTTCTGGCAAGTGATGTCTTTAACTCTACTAGCGGATGCACACAGGTGCAGTACAGCTCTACCGGCACGCCTAGTGGTATAATATCCAGCGGGTCATAGCTTCTGACCAGCACAAACCCGCCGAGCAGGGAAGGGGCCACATTATCGGCGTGCGCAGACCCGGAGGCAACACGCTCGCCTTCCATGGCAAAAACAACGAGTTCTTCTGTCGTGAATGGCTTGCCGAGCATTTCGTTAACGGCATAGGCTGCAGCTGCCGAACTGGCTGCGCTGCTGCCAAGCCCGCTGCCTACCGGCATACCTTTGCGCAGCTGCAGCTCAACACCACATGGTGCATCCAGGGCTGCGAGTATTTTCTGTGCAACTACCCCGATTACGTTTTCCTCCGGGTCAAACGAGAGGCCACTGATGCCTTCAATAGCAGATATAGTAACGCCGGGTGTATCTTTTTTGCGCACCCACACTTCATCGCCGGGTTGATCGAGGGCAAAGCCCAGCACATCAAATCCGCAGCATACATTCGCGACAGTTGCTGGTGCAAAGACCTTTATAAATTCTGGTTCATTCATATCTGACGTACTTCATGAAGCCAACGCTTCAGCTTGTTTATCTTTTTTAACTAAGAAAAAACTGTCGTGCAGCAGGTTTACACTTCTCACGGCGTCTTCGCCCCGAACTACAATGGAGATATTACGCTCTGTTGCTCCCTGCGCAATCGCTCTGATATTAATGCTGTGACTACCTAGGATAGAGAACATCGTTCCGGCAATACCCGGCTGCTGAATCATTCCGTTCCCCACAATGGCCACAATGCTCATGTGCGGCTCCAGGCTAACCGGGTCTACATCGTTCGCCTCAATATCCTGTGCAAATTCTTTTGTCAAAGCCTGCAGCGCAGGCTGCCCTTCCTGATCGGCCATGGCAATGGTGATGCTTTGCTCTGAAGAGGACTGCGTGATAAAGTAGATGTTGATGTTCTGTGTAGCCACCGCTTTAAACATCCGCATCGCAATACCCGGCACACCTACCATGCCACTGCCACTCAACGTGATAAGTGCAATGTTATCGATGCAGGAAACTCCTTTTATGCTGTTCTGGCCTGTAGCAGGAGATGCCGTAATCAGGGTGCCTTTATGAGACGGGTTAAACGTATTCTTTAGCATCAGCGGGATTTGAGCGGCCACCAGTGGTGCTATGGTAGGAGGGTAAAGTACCTTGGCGCCGAAATAAGCCAGTTCCATGGCTTCCTTATAACTCAGCTCGTTTATCGGGTGGGCTGCCTTCACTTTCCGGGGATCAGCGGTATACATGCCATCCACATCAGACCATATCTCCAAGCGTTCTGCATCCAGTGCCGCCGCATAAATAGAGGCCGTGTAATCAGAGCCGCCACGCCCTAACACAGAGGTCTTGCCTGTGTCGGTGCGGGAGATAAAACCGGGAGCAATGGTTAAAGCAGCATCTGCCATGCGATCCTTGATAAGGGCGAAGGTTTTTTTCTGGTCTACCTTTGCGTTCAGGTAATTGTTGTCTGTTACAATGTAGTCCCGCGAATCTATCAGTGTGTTCGGCAAATCCTGGTGATTGAATGCCACGGACACAATAGAAGAGGACAGCAACTCGCCATAAGACATGATTCGGGCTTTGATGCCGTCACTCAGCTCATCCAGCAGGAACACCCCCTGGCAAATATCCTCCAGTTCCCGAAGCAGGAGCTTCACTTTTCCCTTTACATCTATCTGGTAGCTGAACGGAATCAGTTGTTCGATGGCTTCCATGTGTTTCGTCTCCAGTTGTTGGATAACCTCGTGGTAGGATGCATCGTGCCCAGCAGCTTTCTGATAACACGAGATGAGCATGTCTGTTACGCCAGACATGGCCGAAACCACGACTACCATGTTCCGCGGGTACGCTTTTTCTTTCAAGACTGCGGCAATCTGTAGTATAGCCTGCGCATTTGCCACGGAGGTGCCGCCAAATTTTAAAACCAGCATAAAAGGTTGTATTTAAGTACTGAATAAGGAGAAAATGCCTGACAGGAGGCT
This sequence comes from Pontibacter toksunensis, assembly GCF_042686245.1. Taxonomy (NCBI): domain Bacteria; kingdom Pseudomonadati; phylum Bacteroidota; class Cytophagia; order Cytophagales; family Hymenobacteraceae; genus Pontibacter; species Pontibacter toksunensis. The sequence continues at coordinate 170,203 of NZ_JBHUOX010000007.1, forward strand.
AAGACCACGATAGCGTGGTACTTATGAACGGGACGATATGTAATGCACAACCCCACCAGGGGTCGTAATAATAGTAGTGGTAACAGAAGAGAAAGAAACGGACACGACAGACCATCCCTTAGGAAGGGAAAGAGAAAGGAGTGATATATTATTTCCGTGTTTCATTGCTTAAGATGCTCCAAAGTAGTGCCTGTTTTAGACAAATGCTAATTTTTTTGAACTTTTATTGTCAGCTGCATAAAATAAGCTGCAAAAACTGCCGGTATAACATTAGCAGGGAACGGAAGGAGCCGCTGTGCATGTTTGTTTTTTAGCTAAATTGCAGGTTCTGTGTAATCAGAGGCCAACATCAGCAGAAATAAAATGGTAATACAACAGGGCACTGCCATACATGGCAGTGCCGTAGAGAAATAACATTGGAACTATCTACAAAAGCATACAAGACTGCCTCCATACATACGGTGCCGAAAGACGGCAATGAACTCCCGTTGATGGAGGCTTTTTATACTATACAGGGCGAGGGTGCCAACTCGGGTACTGCCGCTTATTTTATCCGGCTTGGGGGCTGCGATGTGGGTTGCCACTGGTGCGATGTCAAAGAGTCGTGGGATGCGGAGCAACACCCGCTCACCAGAACGGAAGACATTGTGGAGATGGCCGATGCCTTTCCCGGAAAAGCTGTGGTGATTACGGGTGGTGAGCCTTTACTTTATAACATGCAACCCCTGACGTCGCAACTGCAGCAGCGGGGCATCCAGACGCTAATCGAAACCTCCGGCGCTTACCCTATCAGCGGCTCCTGGAACTGGGTGTGCCTTTCTCCTAAGAAGTTTAAGGCACCTGATGCAACAGTGTATCCTTTTGCAGATGAGCTAAAAGTTATTATCTTTAACAGAAGCGACTTTAAATGGGCTGAAGAGCACGCTGCACTGGTGGGGGATCATTGCAAGCTTTACCTGCAGCCCGAGTGGAGTAAAGTTAACGACATTATGCCGCTGATTGTAGAATACGTCAAGGAGAATCCGAAATGGCGTGTTTCGCTACAAACGCATAAATATATGGACATCCCTTAATTACCTTATGTATAAACATCTGCTTGCAGTTTTTCTCCTGGCATTTTGCATTGCCACGGCCGGTTTTGCACAAAATCAAAAATTAAGCACCAACTCGGCTAAGGCGGAGCGTTTATATGAGAAAGCAGATGAGTATGCACGTGCACGGGACTTTAACCGCGCCCTTGAAGCTTTAGCAGAAGCGATAGACAAAGACCCAAAGTTTATTGAAGCCTATATACGGGCCGCCAACCTCAACAAGATGATGGGAAACAAAGTGGCGGTCTACAACCTTCTTCAGAAAGGGTTGCAGCTTGTTCCGTATAGCCCAGCGTATGGTGGCTACTATTTTGATTTGGCTGATCTACAGTTTGACAGGGGAGAGTATGCACTGGCCAAAGAGAATTATGAGGCTTTTCTGAAGTCAAAGCCAAGAAACCCGAAACTGGTGGATTGGGCCCGGAGCCAGGTTAAAACAGCAGAGTTTGCCCTGCAGGCCATGCAGCAGCCTGTTGACTTTGACCCTGTGCAAATGTCCGGCACCCTCAACAGGTTTGGCTTACAGTACTTCCCGTATACCACTGCGGATCAGCGGTATTTTATTTACACTGCCAGAACCTCCTCCCGGCCTGATCACGATGAGAATATTTTTATAAGTGAGCGGGTAAAAGGAGAGTGGCAGGATCCGCTTCCTATTTCTAGGGCCATCAACACGCATGCCAACGAAGGCGCTGCCACCATTTCAGGAGATGGGAAGTCCCTGGTGTTTACTTCCTGCAACCGCCCCGACAGCCAGGGCGATTGTGACCTGTACATCTCTTTCAGAACAGGGGATGAATGGAGCAAGCCACGGAACATGGGAAAAGTGGTAAACTCAAGAGCCTGGGATTCTCAGCCCAGCCTATCAGCTGATGGCCGCACCCTGTACTTTTCCTCCACGCGTAGTGGGGGAGTGGGCAAAGAGGATATATGGGTGTCTCACCTGAACGAGGACGGATCATGGCAGCAGCCTGTGAACCTGGGATCTTCTGTTAACTCTACTGGCCGCGATATGGCACCATCAATTCATTCGAGTGGCTCTACGCTTTACTTTGTGAGTGATGGTCATTTAGGGCTGGGGGGGCTGGACATCTTTAAAACAACCCGCGAGGAGAACAAGAAGTGGTCTGAACCCCAGAACTTAGGGTACCCGCTCAATACGCACGCCGACGAAGGCTCTCTTTTTATTACTCCTGACAATACCGTTGGGTATTATTCAAGACAGGGAAATACGGATGCCGGTGCTGCCACCATACAGCTGTATCGGTTTGATGTGCCTGCAGCCTGGCGCAGCAGCGAGAACAGCACCTATGCGCAGGGCCGCGTGTTCGACAAAAGCACCAAAAAGCCCTTAGCCGCCCAGGTTCAGCTGTATAACGTGGAAAACGATTCGCTGGTGCAGCAGGTAAACTCAGACATGGTGAACGGGGAATACACGGTCGTGCTTACAGAAGGAAAGCAGTATGCCCTTTACGTAAGCGCCCCTGACTACCTGATGAGCAGCCTGAGCTTTGACTATACTTCACCTAAATCACTCTCGCCGGTGGCGCTGGACGTGTACCTGGAACCTATAAAAGCAGGTGCTGCCGTGGTGCTGAACAACCTGTTCTTCGATACCGGGAAATATAACCTGGAACGTAAGTCGAAGACGGAGCTGAATAAGCTTGTGAAATTTCTGCAGCAGAACGAGAAGGTAAAGATGGAGATTGCCGGCCATACCGATGACGTTGGCTCCGATAAGGATAACCAGATCCTGTCAGAGAAGCGTGCGAAAGCCGTAGTGGATTACCTGGGCAGCCACGGTATCAGCAAAGACCGGCTAAGCTACAAAGGATACGGAGAAAGTAAGCCTGTTCAGCCAAACACTTCAGAAGAAAACCGCCAACTAAACCGCCGGATTGAGATGCGGGTGCTGTAATTTCGTTTATCGTTGTTCGTCTTTCGTTTTTCGAACGCGTGAATTACCCTATCTCACTCCTTCCAAAACTCTAACGCATTTTATTTTCTCTAGCACGCAGTGAAAGTATTCCAAATCTTTAGGTTGAGCGCCTTGGGGGTAGGGGAGCCTTTATTGTAAATGCTGCGGTGCCGCACGCAGTGAGGCAGCCTGAGTAAGAGGGGGCCCTTACCCCCGGCAGCTTCTTTACACAGTGCGATGCCCAAGGACGAAGCCTCTCGGCTTGCAGAGGAAAGACAGTTAAGATGGAATATTAGTTCAGCGTGCATTGCCACAGGCTTAGCCACGGAAGCTTAGACAGGCTTACATACTGTCAATGCTGCTTGTTTCTATGGAATACGGTTCAAGAGATTCCTTATTATTCTTCCATTTGTCATCTCTGCCCAAAGTGAAGAATGGGAACAGTCAATCCGGTTTAGTAACAGATTTTCCTCTTTGGCCGAAATGATAAGAGCTATAAAAAAAGAAAGGCTGATTCTAAAATCAGCCTTTCTTTTTTTATTTGATATATAAACTATCTTTTTTCTACAGCAACGTAGTCGCGCTCAGTCTCACCAACATATATCTGGCGTGGACGGCCAATAGGCTCTTTGTTCTCACGCATTTCTTTCCACTGGGCAATCCAACCTGGTAGGCGGCCAAGGGCGAACATGACAGTAAACATGTTGGTAGGTATACCAATGGCACGGTAGATAATACCAGAGTAAAAGTCTACGTTCGGGTAAAGCTTACGCTCCACAAAGTATGAATCATTCAGAGCCGCCTCTTCCAGTTCTTTTGCTATGTCCAGGATCGGGTCTTTCACACCAAGGGCAGCCAACACATCATCCGCTGACTTCTTGATGATCTTGGCGCGCGGATCAAAGTTCTTGTACACCCGGTGCCCGAAGCCCATCAGACGGAATGGGTCGTTCTTGTCTTTTGCTTTCTCAATGAATTTCTTAGAGTCGCCACCATCTGCCTTGATTGCTTCCAGCATCTCAATTACTGCCTGATTGGCACCACCATGCAGCGGTCCCCACAGGGCACTGATACCAGCAGATACAGAAGAATAAAGGCTGGCATGTGCTGAACCCACCAGGCGTACGGTCGACGTGGAGCAGTTCTGCTCGTGGTCGGCGTGCAGAATCAACAGCTTGTTCAGTGCATCTACTACCACCGGGTCCACCTCGTAATCCTCTGTTGGATAGGAAAACATCATGTTCAGGAAGTTGGAGGCGTAGTCCAGCTTGTTTTTAGGGTAAATAACCGGATGGCCGATCGAGTTTTTATAAGACCAGGCAGCAATCGTAGGCATTTTTGCCATTAAACGGATAACAGAAAGATCCATTTCATCCTGCGACTGGTTCGACTTAAGTGACTCCGGATAGAAAGCAGTAAGCGAGGAAACCAAGGCAGAAAGAATTCCCATAGGGTGCGCAGTAGCCGGGAACCCATCCAGAATTTTGCGCATATCCTCATTCACAAGGGTATGACGGCTGATTCTTTCGCTGAAATCATTTAGTTCCTGCGCAGTAGGAAGAGATCCATATATAAGCAGGTAGGATACTTCTATAAAATTCGATTGCTCAGCTAGCTGCTCAATCGGATAGCCTCTATAGCGAAGTATGCCTTTCTCACCATCCAGGAAAGTAATGGCACTGGTGGTGGCGCCTGTGTTTTTGTATCCAGGGTCTAAGGTGATATAGCCTTCTGACGCAGAGCGGAAAGATGAAATGTCAATGGCTTTTTCATCTTCAGTACCCACCACAATCGGCATTTGATAGGATTTACCTTCTACAATAATTTCAGCAATTTCTGACATGTTTTATTTTTAGTTATATGTCCGGGTTGTAGTTCTTATAAAGCGAAATTAACGAAAAATGTTCTAAAATGAAATCAGACAGGATCTATAATATCTAAAGTCAGCGATGTATGAATAAAGCTTTAAGGTATTAATTGTTATTAACGGTTAAACAGAAAAATGTTTGCCCTAAGCGTAAACGTTTTGCCCAATTAAGCTTCACTTCCTATAACCTGGCTGGCAGATGGTGAGTTTTACCTGGAGAGACAACAGCAAATAGGCGGAAGCAGCGGGTGTAAAAATGCCAGGCAGTGGGCTAATTTTGAGGTTTAGCGCTCTTCAGGGGCATACACACCGGTTTCAGGGCAATAGCTAAAACCGCAGGTAGTATAAGCTTCCTGAATAGCCTGTCACTTGGTATTGTACAAGTTCTGCAGGGGAAGCAAGTAGAATTATGAGTTTAATTGTTTCCTGCTTTTAATGCTGAATCCTGCTGATTTGTCACTATATGCCTTCATTGGTTGGGTGATTAATCTGCCCTTGTTCTGCTTATTTGCTATTTTTGCAAAAGCTGCAGGTCGAAAAACAGCAGAATGTTGTGCCAAAATAACTGATCAAACGTACACAATTCTGCCTGATGAACAGGAAATACATAGTAGCATTACTAAGTATTACTAACAAACTGAAACAAAATACATAAACCAAAATGCCTGAATTTGAACTGAATGAACTAAACGAATTATTAACAAGAACCTACTTCAGAAATACGGTACTGGATTATTTAATTGCCCTTGGAATCCTGCTCTTAGGCTTCCTTCTCATCTTCCTTTTTAAGAAGATAGTCTTAAACCGTATCATCAGGTGGACAGCAAGCACTACCACCTCCATTGATAATTATGTGGTGGAAGGGATTTCCCGCTTCGGAATTCCTGCCTTATCAATTACCGTTATCTATGCCGCCATCAATTACCTGGTGCTCACCCCGCGACTTTCCAAGTTCCTGGAAATAGCTGTTACCATTGCCGTTACCATTCTCATCATCCGCTTTGTGTCGAGTGCCATACTTGTTATGCTCCGGTCTTATGTCCGGAGGCAAACCAATGGTGAGGAGAAAGTGAAGCAGTTGGGTGGCCTGATGCTCATCATGAACGTGCTGATCTGGTTTGTCGGGCTTGTCTTCCTTTTTGATAACCTGGGGTATGATGTCACGGCAGTAATCGCTGGTCTGGGTATAGGTGGTATTGCCATTGCCCTTGCCGCCCAAAACATACTGGGTGACTTGTTCAACTACTTTGTTATCTTTTTTGACAGGCCGTTCGAAGTAGGTGATTTCATCATAGTGGAAGATAAAAAAGGAGTGGTAGAGTACATTGGTGTAAAAACTACCCGGGTAAAAAGTCTTTCGGGTGAGCAGCTGGTGTTCTCAAACAGCGACCTGACAAATTCCCGTGTCCATAACTATAAGCGCATGCAGCGGCGCAGGATTCTGTTCAGCATCAGTGTGGTTTACCAGACTTCCCTCGAGCATGTGCAGGAAATCCCGGGACTAATAAAGTCCATAATTATGGAGCAACAGCCCGTAGAGTTCGACAGGTCTCACTTTTCCGCCTACGGCGACTCCAGCCTGGATTTTGAAACTGTTTATTATGTTCTTTCTTCTGACTACAACACGTACATGGATGTGCAGCAAAAAATAAACCTGCGGATTTTCGAGGAGTTTCAGAACCGCGGAATTGAGTTTGCCTACCCAACACGCACGCTGTTTGTGACCAAACAGCAAACAGAAGAAGTAGGCGAACTAATGTAATTTTGAAATATCAAAGTATCTAATTTATGCAATACAGAACCTTAGGGAAAACAGGATTCAGAGTATCAGAAGTGTCATTGGGTACATGGCAGGTAGGCGGCCGGTGGGGGGAGCCTTTTAATGAGCAGAACGCCGAAAATATTATAAACAAAGCCATAGATGCGGGTGTAAACTTCATTGATACGGCAGATGTGTACAGTGCAGGAGAAAGCGAGGCTGCAGTCGCGAAGGTGGTAAAAAGCCGCTCAGAGGATGTTTTTGTTGCTACAAAGTGTGGCCGCCAGATTCAGCCACACACGCCGGAGGGGTATACACCGGATCGGCTGACAGGTTACGTGGAGGAGAGCCTTCGGAACATGAAACAAGACACAATTGACCTGATTCAGCTTCATTGCCCGCCAACTGAAATCTACCGTCGGCCTGAAATTTTTGAAGCATTCGAGCGACTGAAGGAGCAGGGCAAAATCCGCAACCTGGGGGTGAGCGTGGAGTTGGTAGAGGAGGCGATGATGGCGATGCAGTATCCGAACGTGACGACGGTGCAGATCATCTATAACATGTTCAGACTGAAACCGAGTGAGGAATTCTTTACTAAGGCAAAAGATAACAACGTCGGAATTATTGTGCGGGTGCCATTAGCCAGTGGTTTGCTGACAGGTAAGATGAGCCACCAAACTTCTTTCAGCCCGGATGATCACCGCCACTTCAACAGGAACGGCGAGGCTTTTGACAAAGGAGAGACATTTTCCGGAGTTGATTTTGATTTAGGACTGGAAGCCGTAGAGGAACTGAAAAGGCTATTTCCGGGGCAGGAGCCTTTAGCGGCATGGGCTATCCGTTGGGTATTGATGGCGGAAGAAGTAAGCACTGTTATACCAGGAGCCTCCAAACCGGCACAGATTGACTCCAACATAAAAGCTGCCGAGCTGCCAGCTCTTTCTGATGAGCAGATGCAGGGCGTCCAGGAAGTGTATAACAAATACATCAGGTCAAGTGTGCATGCGTTGTGGTAAGCTCTTGAGAATGAGGTTTGGTAATGGGTTAAAAGTGAGAGTGTAGATTATGCTTTATTATTTCTGATTTTAAGTTGGCCGATGTCGTGTATTTTCACCAATAACTCAAAAGCTACTATATACTGCACATATCTATGTAAGAAAATCAGCGTCATAGAGCAAAGACTTACACGCTTCCTGAAGTGCCACCTCTAACTGGTGGCACTTTTATTTAATCTCATCTTTGGTTCCATTCAAAATACTTCTAATATTTATAGACCGCTCTGCACCGGCATGCCAGTGCAGGAGTGAGGACAGACAGATTCAAAACTTGACTATAAATGAGCATTAAAACAGTTGTTATTGCTTCGGCTAACCCGGTTAAAGTAAACGCTGCTTTGGGTGGTTTGCAGCGTATGTTTCCTGATGTACAATTCAAAACAGAACCCGTTTCTGTTCCTTCTGATGTGGCAGACCAACCCATGACGGATGCAGAAACACTGGAAGGAGCCACGAACAGGGTGCAGAATGCTTTTGTCTCTTTTCCGCATGCTGACTATTGGGTGGGTATAGAGGGAGGAGTGGCTGTGATACAGAACGAGCTGGCTGCCTTTGCCTGGGTTGTTGTTAAATCGAAGGAACTGCAGGGCAAAGCCCGCTCCGGTACATTCTTCCTGCCTCGTGCTGTCTCTGAATTGGTGGAGCAGGGTATAGAGCTCGGCACAGCCGATGACATGGTCTTCAATCATTCTAATTCAAAGCAGAAAGGCGGTGCCATTGGTATCCTAACCGGCGATGTGCTCGACAGGAAAGAGTTGTATGAGCAGGCGGTGGTATTGGCGCTGGTGCCTTTCAGGAACGAGAAACTTTATGCTGAGAAATCCGCTAACGGAAACTAAACTTAAACTGGAATAAACGGGCAGGAGCCTGTGCGTTCTGCAGATAAACAGGTGTATGAAATATAATAAGCTAGGTAGTTCAGAGGTGGAGGTAAGCGAAGTAAGTTTCGGGTGTATGTCGTTAGGAGAAAACCACTCGGCTAACGCTGCGCTGTTGCACCAGGCTTTGGACAAAGGCATCACCCTCTTTGACACGGCCGATTTGTATCAGAAAGGGGAAAATGAAAGTAGGGTAGGCAAAGCTTTCAGAGGCGTGCGCAACAAGGTAGTGTTAGCCACTAAGGTCGGAAACCAATGGAGATGCGATGGAAGCGGCTGGGACTGGAATCCTACAAAGGCTTATATACTGCAGGCTGTAGAGGAAAGTCTGAAGCGCCTGCAAACAGATTACATTGATCTGTACCAACTACATGGCGGCACAATCCAAGACCCGATAGATGAAACCATCGAAGCTTTTGAGCTACTGAAGCAGCAGGGCAAGATTCGCGCTTACGGCATTTCCTCTATCAGGCCGAATGTGATCAGGGAGTACGTGAAGCGCTCACACCTTGCTTCTGTAATGATGCAGTACAGCCTCCTGGACAGGCGGCCGGAGGAGACTTGCTTTGACCTGTTGCAGGAGCACAACATTGGGGTGCTGGCCAGGGGCAGCTATGCGCAGGGGCTGCTGCTGAATAAGCCAGCAAAAGATTACCTCAGCCATTCAGAAGAAGAGGTGAAGAGGGCCGCTGGCGCTGTAAAGCAATTAGCTGACAGGGGTAGAACAGCAGCAGAAGTTGCTGCCCGATTTACAATAGGCCATCCTGCTGTGACATCTGCTGTACTGGGAATCAGAACAAAGAAGCACCTGCAGGACGCGCTACAGGTAGCAGAAGCCTCACCACTGAATGAAGAAGAAATGAAAGCGCTGCAGCAGGCGGTTGAGCCGAATAAGTATGAGCAGCATAGGTAGGAGTAGTAAGCAGCATAAGTAAAGTTCTTTTTGGATAAAAGACACAGCGTCTTATTCATTGAGTCCATCCCCCTGACCCTGCGCCATCAACTGCAGAATAGAATAGCTTGCTTAAAACAACAGTATTGCTCCCAACCCCGCTTCAGACAAAGCGGGGTTGGGAGCAATACTTTCTTTATAACATTCGTCTAGCTTTAAAGGGGCAGCAACTACAGGTTCTTATTCAACTCACTCATCATCATTTCTTCTTCCTGCCGCTCCATTTCTTCAAGAGCCGCTGCCCGTGGGCTAGCAAGTGCTTCTTCCATATCCTTGTCTTCAATCTGCACATGAACCTGGCAGGCATGCTGCACGAGTGTTTTGAAGAGGCGGCGCTGGCTTTTGTGAGTTGGCAAGTACTCCGGGTGCCACTGTACGCCTACTATGTATTCCTGGTTCTGGTTCTCTATACCTTGTACTACTTCATTTGGCTCACGGGCGACAATCTCTATACCTTTGCCCGGTTCTTTCACCGCCTGGCTGTGCAAAGCATTTACTTCCAACTGTCGCACGCCTAACACATCGGCCAGTTTACTGCCAGGTTTTATATTCACTCTCTTCACCGGAAAAATACTTGTAGGATTAGGCTCTTCTAAGTAGAAAGTGTTGATGTCCTGGTAAAGCGTGCCCCGGAAATAAACATTAAGCAGTTGGGAGCCACGGCAAATACCCATCACAGGTAAGTTTTTCTTTACAGCCTGGTCTATGAGTTGAAACTCGAGGTGGTCGCGGTCGCGGTCTAACCTAGAGGCATTTTTTCTGTTCCGGCTAAAGAGTTTTCGGGCAAAGAACAAGGCAGGGTAGTAGAGCCAGCGGGTAAAACGGCCGACACGTTGAAAGATGTTCCTGTCAGGCGCATTAATGGTTCTGGCGAGGTATTCATCTATTACATTTTCCTGCTGGTACGTAGTAGGGTCCACATCGGCCCCGCCACCAATAATGAGGCCCTGTAGACCATCAGCAGTGCGGGGATTGGAAGGGGTAATTCGCACGGGTTTTCCGCCTGCAATCCAGACGGCAAAAGCTGTAAAGAACCAGGCGACGCCACCCCCTCGGTCGGGGCCTGTCACGCCAATGGTTGGTCTGTCTCTGTTTATCTTAAATTTCTTTCTTATGTTAGCCACTTTCCTGTCTCTTTAGTCCATTTAGAATCAAATCCGATGAGCGTGTCTTCCTTCAGCGCTAAATATTCTTTGCTCATATGCGCTAGTCTCTTAGGGTCATTCGCCAGCTCTTCCAGTACTACCCAGTTGTTCCATTCCCTTGCCAGTGTCCAGTCAGGTTTAGACACCCAACTGTTTGGCAGCCGGTAATGGAAGGTCTCCCGCGATTTTACATTCCCCAAATCTCTATACTGGTTCACTTGTTCTTCCCGGATGGCCGCAAAGAGCGGGTACATGTCTAAGGGGCGGTTACGGTCCGGGTTAAGCTGGTGGTAGTCGTCAATGAGTTTCTCGATGTCCGGGTGGTATTCCGGCGACAGGACCAAGTCTGCATACTCCTCGGGGAAAGGACTGATAAAGGCTGTCATTCTTCGGGCAAAGTCCGTTTCGCCTTCTTTTACCAGCCAGGGGTACAGAAGCAAAAAAGCCTGGATATACCGCAGGATAGTTTCTGCATCGGTTCCGGGTGTCTCCGGATTAATGTGGGTGGCAAAAGCATTTGTAATGAAAGCCTCAGTTCCTTTTGCGTTGTGCTCGTACAAAGTCTGCCGCAGCTTCTCGAACACCTCTATTTCTGTGAAAGGGACAGGAGGAGTGGTGATTTCGTAAGGTATCACTTTGTTGATGACACTCTCCAGCGCGATTTCTACTTCATCTTCCAAAGTGCCGTTTCCAATGCTGATATCCTGCAAATTAATATTCAGTTTATCGAGTGGCTCCTTATAAGTCTTCTCGTTCAGTAGTTTCAGGTCAATCTTCACAGAGAAGTCACCAATGCTGGTGCCTGTCACTTTTCGGGAAAAGCGGTGTTCTATCTCTTCCTTGCCACCATATAGCTCCTGAATGATTCGCACAGACTCTTCTATGTTCACGTTCGCATACTCCAGCTCAAAGCCGACCTTCCGGATTTCTCCTCTCTCATTATGCTGAACCGGTAGTTGTTTATATTGCATTAGTTATTTCGTTATTGTCCTACTTAAATAAAGTTGGTGCCTTTAATCTGAAACGATAAAAACACTAAGTCGTTTCATGCGGTGCCGGACAATCACTTCAGAAAGTGCAATAGTTTTGCCAATTGGGTTACATAACGGTACTATAAGATGCCTACTGTACAAAAAAGAATTGCTCCTATAAGCAGAAGGTTGTGGTGTGCCAGGAGAGTGAGAAACAGGTATAACAGGAGGAAGAAGTATGGTAAAGAAGGCTTAAATTAAACAGGGTAGAAGGTGATTTGGATGCATTAGCAACATTTGAACTCAGCCCTGCCTACTCCGAGGAGAGAAATTCGTGAAAGAATGTAGCATTCTCCTCCCTGGAGTGGATTGACATAGGTAAAAGCGCTCAAAACAAGTATTCAGCGACCAAGACTCCTAATTTTACAGGCTACTCATACAGCCCGCCAATATAAAAAACACAGCTTATTCTACCGTTGTCTTTTCTGCATTTAATGTTATGATAGCAGGACTGTTCTTTTTGGAGAACAGGATATGTACTAGCAGCGCCAGCGAAGAAAACACCAACCCCACCAGCACCACACCATTCCAGCGCCATACCTGCCAGGCCTGGCTGGCAATGATTGTACCGGTGGCCCCACCCATAAAGTAAATAAACATGTACACAGTATTCAGGCGATTTCGGGCCTGTGGTTGAAGCGAGAAGATAAGCGTCTGGTTGGCGATGTGAGAAGCCTGCAGACCCAGGTCGAGCAGGATAACGCCAAGCACCAGGCCTATGAGGCTGGTACTGAACACTCCGAATATAATATAAGAAAGTGTTATCATGCCAATGGTGGCGATGAGGATATTCCGGGTGTCAAACTTGTCGCTCAACCTGCCCATCACCGAGGCCATTACGGCGCCACCTGCACCCACAAGTCCGAAGGCGCCGGCTACATCGCTCCCTGCGTTGAACGGTGGCGCCTCGAGCAGGAACACCAGCGTTGTCCAGAAACCGCCGAAGCAGGCAAAAGACAAAGCTCCCCTGAAGGAGGCAAGCCTTAGTTTAGGTTCTGTCCGGAACAGGTGAACCAACGATTTCATCAAACTTTTGTAGTTACCCTTAAACTGCGGGTGCACCTCCGGGAGCAGGTAATACAGTACCACCCAAAGCACCAGCATTAGCCCGGCTGCTATCACGAACATTGCCCGCCACCCCAGGTGCTCGCCAACAAAGCCGCTGAGCGTACGGGAGCACAATATGCCAATCAGCAGCCCGCTCATGACGGTGCCCACTGCTTTGCCCCGTGCCTCCGGGCGGGCAAGGTGGGCTGCCATGGGCACAAAGAGTTGTGGCACTACCGACGTAGCGCCAATCAGCAGGCTGGCTACCATCAGGGTGTAGATATTAGGAGAAAACGCGGCCAGCAGCAGCGATAGAATAATGAGCAGAAAATCAAAAAGAATCAGACGCTTGCGCCGGAGCATATCGCCAAGCGGGATGATAAACAGCAGGCCGATGGCATAGCCTACCTGTGTGAGCATGGCTACCCAACCTGCCTGCGCCTCAGGCACCTGGTAAGTTTCGGCTATCTTCACCAGCAGTGGCTGGTTATAATATATGTTCGCTACCACCATGCCGGAAGCAATGGTCATCAGCCAAAGAGTGGTGCGGGTTAACTGAGGTTCCGCGCCTGGGGTATGAGGGTCAGTCATGACAGGTAATCAGGTTCCAATCCATAGCAGCAGCCTGTCCGGAAGGGAACATAGCTGGGATGTGTACGGATTTTATTCCGGCGAATCTAGTAATAATGGAGGAAAGGCAAATTATGTTCAGGTTAAAATGGTAGAGTAAAGCAAACTCCGGTGCGGGATGTATATCTTATTCTCCTGCTGCACCGTTAGGAATACCTGCAAGGGGAAAAAACGTGAGGGATTTTTTTTATTTCTGACAGCACACCCCGGAATTTTTAACATCGCGTATGTCGCAATTTATTTTAATACTGGGGCTTATCACCCTCTTTCTGGACTGGTATGTTTTTCAGGGGCTTAAACGCCTGACCGCTCACTGGCGCTCAGAGCGTGCGCGTAAAACGGTGTACTGGGCCTACTGGCTTTTCTTTGTCTGCTTTCTCATTGGCTTTGGCATTTCCATTTACATCCGGTTTGCTGACGACACCGCCACGCCACTGGTGCAGTGGTTTATCAATGCTTTTCTAACCTTTCTGGTTACAAAACTTGTTTTCTCACTGGTGTTGCTCCTCGAGGATATCTTTCGGGCTGCTAAAGCAGTTTACCGTTTCTTCAGGCGGATACCGGGAGGTAAAGGAGAAAAAACAGAGAAAGAGCAGCTGGTGCCGGAGCGCAGAAAGTTTATGAGTCAGGTGGCCCTGGCGCTGGCTAGCATACCCTTTGTCTCTTTTGTGTATGGCACCGTGAAAGGCAAGTATGACTATACCGTGCACCGGCATACCTTGTATTTCGATGACTTGCCGGAAGCTTTTGACGGTTTCACTATTACACAAGTTTCTGATATCCATTCCGGCAGCTTTGATAACGCGGAAGCCGTACAACGCGGCATCGAACTGGTGAAAGCACAGCAATCTGATTTGTTCGTTTTTACCGGCGACCTTGTGAATGACCATGCCACTGAAATTGTGCCGTACATGGATAATTTCGGTCAGATTAAGGCCCCATACGGGCAATACTCTGTTTTGGGAAACCATGACTATGGCATGTACGCTAACTGGGAAAGTGAGGCGGCCAAGGAAACAAACATGGAGCGCCTGAAGCAACACCATGCCGCCATGGGTTACCGCCTGCTGCTCGATGAACATGTGCTGGTTGAAAAGGATGGTCAGAAGCTGGCCCTACTTGGCGTGGAGAACTGGGGAAGGGGCTTCATCCAGCTGGGAGACCTGGATAAGGCCCTGGCTGGGGTAGAGCAGGATGCTTTTAAAATTCTGCTCTCGCATGATCCCTCACATTGGGATGAGGTTGTTAGATTGCACCCTACACGTGTACATCTCACGCTCTCAGGACACACCCATGGCATGCAGTTCGGGGTAGAAACCCCGCTGGTACGCTGGAGCCCGGTGCAGTACCGGTACAAAAACTGGGCTGGTTTAGCTCAGGACAATCAGCGCCTGCTGTACGTGAACCGTGGCTTTGGTTTTATTGGTTTCAGTGGCAGAGTAGGTATCTGGCCGGAGGTTACTGTGCTGGAGTTAAGGAAAGGTAAAGCTTGAGTTTAACTGATAGTGCATCCCTATGTAATGATTTTGGTTCTCCTCTGTGGAATCTTAAGAGGCCCTCTGCACCCAATATCGTCAGCTTAAGTAATAACAAAAGCTAAACTGTCATTTCGAACCCAGTGAGAAATTTGTGTTATTTCATGCTCCCGCAATATCCCAGATCTCTCCCTTTGGTCGAGATGACAAAAAAATTTAAGTTTACTGCATTAAGGCTGCACCCCCAGGCGCTCATTCTAAAGATTGAAAAATGTTCACTTTGTGCTGGCAATTCTGCTGATGTACTAAAGCACATCACGTCTTTGGCTTTTTCTTTTTGGCGGCAGGGAAGAGGATGTTGTTCAGGATAAGGCGGTAGCCGGGGGAGTTTGGGTACAGGGCAAGGTCTGTGGGGGCTTCGCCAGGCATGTGCCAGTAGTCTTCCGGATCGTGGCCGCCATAGAAGGTCCAGGTGCCTTTGCCTACGGTTCCGTTTAAGTAGCGCACTTCACCTGCCTCCTCTGTTACGCCCATTATAGTGGCTGCTGCCTTCACATACTGCTTCTTATAGGCGGTGGTCTGGCCCATAAAGCCTTTTATGGTTTTTTCATGGTTTTGCGTCAGCATGGTGGGGATGTGGTCCCACTTGGCGGAAAAGGTGAAGAGGGAGAAGTAATCGTTCCCTTCGTAAATGCCTCGTTCGCGGCGCTGGTTGTCGATGCTGGAAAATTCCCGTTCATAAGGGCTAAGGTATACCTCAAAATCCTTGAAGGCGAAGCACTGGCTGAAATCCAGCTTCTTCTGCGCCTCCGGGTCCACGCCATCCCCGTCATACATCACATCCACAATGTCCACACCGTTCGCGGCAAGGGCCAGGTCGTAGGTGTCGGTGGCGGAGCACATGGCAAACATAAAGCCGCCCCCTGCCACAAAGGCTTTTATTTCCTTCACCACCCCGAGCTTCATCTGCGTAACTTTGCTGTATCCATACTTTTTAGCCACGTCCTCTGATTCCTGCTTCTGGGTCTGTAGCCAAACCGAGTGGCGGCGGCCGGACTTCCCGTATTGACCAGTAAAATCTTCGTGGTGCAGGTGAAGCCAATCATAGCGCGCAAGCTCCTTTGCCAGCACCTCATCATCAAAGACAAGGTCATAGGGGATTTCCGCGTACTGAAGCACCAGCGTCACGGCGTCATCCCAGGGCTGCTCTGTTTTGGGGGAGTAAACGGCAATGGTGGGCACCTTTTCCAGCTTCATTACCTCCATGTTAGCGTCCGGATCAGCTATCTGTTGCAGAATAAGACTGTATTGGGCATCTGAGAGTATAGTATAAATGACACCTCTTGCTCGTAATTCTTCCTCAAATTCTGGCGATTGCCGGAAGGCAAAGCTACCTCCCCTGTAATTGAGCAGCCAATCCACCTCCTGTTTGTGCTGCAGAACCCAATAAGCCACTCCGTAGGCTTTCAAGTGGTCTTTCTGGACATTGTCCATTGGCACCAGCAGCTGGTTGGCAGCGGAGGTAAACGCCAGGAGAAGCGCTGCGGCGAGGCTGATGAAAAAGAGCTTGCTCATGATCAGGCCATAAAGTATATGCTAAATATATAAGAAATATTTTAGTAAAGCACAGGGTGAGTGCAATATTTCATCTGATAATCAGTAGGTTGGAATTCGGGAGGGGTAAGGAGAAGATTTTCAGAAGGGATGAGAGTGCCAAGGCATCAAAAGCGATGCGCAGCGCTATAGCAGTTTATCCTGCTGAGGTATACATGCTGCTCAGGATGTCTGTGATGAACTGTGCGTTTTCAAAGGCAGGTGTGCCATGTGAGTGGGCAGACAAAAAGGGAGCACCCGGCAGTGCTCCCTTCAAATTCTTGCTGTACTTCATTACATATCATCCGCCGCCTACTTTGCTTTGCTCCGGCAGTTCGTTGTAACCAGTAGAGTCTTCTTTCTTTGTGGGAGTACCTGGTATATATTCTTCGCCGCCTTCTTTCTCACCAGAAGTGCCGGCTTTTTTATTTTCTGTAGCATCCGTGCCGCCAGTCACTTTTTCTCCTTCTTTCTCTACCGCATCGGCACTTTTTTTTCCTTCTTCCATCGCTTTATTTAAATTAAGTTTCTGATTATACCTTATAAGCAGAAGCGTGGTGAAAGGTTTAGAAATGGCTGGTCCTGTTATCTTTATTTTGTACGGGCGAAAAAATTTGCTCACAAAATATTATCCATTTTGAATTTAAAATATCTTATCGCTGTTCCTGTAGTAGACCCAAAAACCGGACAGAGCGTCAGCCATGCTTGGCCTTTGTTTGAATAGTAAAAGTGAGAGATAACAGCACTCACCTGTTTGTGTAACACAGGTTGTATGAACACGGGTTTGTACAGCTGCCTTCGCTCTCACTCGCTCTACGGCAGGCTTGCAAAGGAGGAGTCGTTTAAGAATCTCTTTCAGCCTGAAACAGCCATTATAGCGGCTCCTGTGAACCTTTTGCCTCCTGAGAAGTTCTTCTAAGACAAAGGGTTTAAACAATAAGCTCAACATTTTTAATTTTTCAGGCATATATTTTGCAGGATTTTTTGTATCTTCTGTACTTAATTGATGCCTCTAAAATCTATACAAATAAAAAACACCTATGATAAGATTAGTTGCTTAGCAGTAGCTTGAACTCCATTTAAACTTTGAGACACTGCTTTTGCTCTATGTTGTAAAATGATTCTGACTTTGTTATTAAGACACACCCTATGAACATTTTAGAAAAGATCAAGACAAATTACAGTGCTTCAATGAACGAGATGACAGTAGCTGCCTATCTCGAGGAGTGTAAGAAAAACCCTAAGGTGTATGCCAAGCCTGCTGAAAGGATACTCGATGCCATTGGGGAGCCGGAAATGCTGGACACACGCCAGGATCCGGTGCTAAGCAGAATTTTCTCCAACAAGAAGATTAAAGTTTACCCAGCCTTCAAAGACTTCTATGGCATGGAGAGTACTGTGGAGCAGATTGTTTCCTATTTCAGGCACTCAGCGCAGGGCTTGGAAGAAAAGAAGCAGATTCTGTACCTGATGGGGCCTGTGGGAGGAGGTAAAAGCTCCCTCGCCGAAAAGCTCAAGCACCTGATGCAGCAGCACCCCATTTATGTGCTGAAGGCAGGGGAGGAGATAAGCCCTGTATTTGAGAGCCCGCTGGGGCTGTTTGCCGATTATACCGAGGAACTGGAAGAGGAATATAATATTCCGTCGCGCTATGTGCCGGGCTGTATGAGTCCCTGGGCATCTAAAAGGCTCCGGGAGTTTGGCGGCGACATCAACAGGTTTAAGGTGATCATGCTGTTCCCTTCTATTCAGGAGCAGATAGCCATTTCCAAAACAGAGCCAGGTGATGAAAACAACCAGGACATTTCCACGCTGGTAGGTAAAGTGGATATACGAAAGCTGGCAGAGTACCAGCAGAGCGATCCGGACGCTTACTCCTATACCGGTGGCCTTTGCCTTGCCAATCAGGGCCTGCTGGAGTTTGTGGAGATGTTCAAGGCACCCATTAAAGTGCTTAACCCCCTTTTAACTGCCACGCAGGAAAAGAATTATAAAGGCACTGAGCCTATCGGTGCTATTCCTTTTGATGGCATCATTCTCGCTCACTCCAATGAGTCGGAGTGGGCCAAGTTCCTGAACGATAAAAAGAACGAAGCCTTCCTGGACCGTATCTATAAGGTACAGGTGCCATACTGCCTGCGCGTGAGCGAAGAAATCAAGATTTACGAAAAACTCATTAAGGAAAGCTCCCTAAAAGAGGCTCCCTGCGCTCCTAAAACCATCGAATTGCTGGCTGAGTTCTCTGTAATGTCGCGGTTGAAGGAGCCGGAAAACTCTACCATCTATTCCAAGATGCGGGTGTATAACGGTGAAACACTACGGGAGACCGACCCGAACGCCAAATCGATACAGGAGTACCGCGATGATGCCGGCATCAACGAAGGCATGCAGGGTATCTCCACTCGCTTTGCCTTTAAGATTCTTTCCAGGGTATTTAACTTCGACAGCGAGGAAATTGCGGCTAACCCCGTGCACCTGCTGTATGTGCTGGAGCAGGAGGTGATCAAAATGATGCTTCCGCCGGAAACGGAAACCAAGTACCTGCACCTGATTAAGTCTGTGCTGGCCAGCAAGTATGCAGAGTTTATCTCTGACGAAATCCAGAAAGCCTATATCGAGTCTTATTCTTCCTACGGCCAGAACATCTTTGAGAAGTATGTGATTTATGCAGACCACTGGATGCAGAATAATGACTACCGCGATCCGGACTCAGGAGAGATTTTTGACAGGAGCATTCTGAACGCGGAGCTGGAGAAAATCGAAAAGCCGGCCGGTATTGCCAATCCAAAGGACTTCCGCGCAGAGGTAACCAACTTTACGCTGCGTTACAAGGCAAACCATGGAGGAGAAAGCCCGAGGTGGGATTCTTACGAGAAAATCAAAAATGTTATTGAGAAGAAGATCTTCACCAATACAGAAGACCTGCTGCCGGTGGTCTCCTTCAATGCTAAATCAAATGAAGAGGATGAGAAGAAGCACAGGGACTTCACCAGGAGAATGAAAGACAGGGGCTATACCGATAAGCAGATTCGCATTCTGGTGGATTGGTTTATGCGGGTAAGGAAGACGATGGGATAGGGTAAGAGATTAGGAGTTAGAAAGTTAAAGAGTTAGAGAATTATTTGGAGTTGAAATGTTTAGAAGTAAAAAAATAGAATGTTAAAGTATGTCTTTTATTAAAGCATTATACCCTGACTCATCCTTTTTTACTTTCTAACTCCCAAACTCTCTAACTCTCTAACTTAGAACGACTCCTGAACCCTCTACCTCAGAACAACTCTCTAACTTTTTAACTCTCTAACTTCCATGAGCAGCATCATCGATAGAAGAAAGAATGACAAGGGGAAGTCTACCGGAAACCGGCAGAAGTTTCTGAAGCGGGTCGAAAACCAAATCAAAAAGGCCCTGCCCGACATCATCAGCCAGGAAAGTATCAAGAACAGCCAGACGGGCGGTAGTGTAAAAGTGCCGGTGCGTGGACTGGATGAGCCCAGTTTCCGCCACGACCACAGAAGCGGGAAAAAGCAGATTGTGAAGCCGGGGAATGACAAGTTCCGGGAAGGAGACCGGGTGCCCAAGCCCAAGGAAGGCAGTGGCGGCGGAAGTGGCAAAGGCTCTAACAGCCCCGAGGTAACCGAGGACGAGTTTACAGTCGTATTGTCGCGCGAAGAGTTTCTGAAGTATTTCTTCGATGACCTGGAGCTGCCCAATATGGTGAAAAAGCTGATGGAGAGCACTGAAAGCTTTTCTCTGCGGCGCGCCGGCTATACCAGAGACAGTGTTCCTTCCCGGTTAAACATCAAAACCAGTTACCAGCAGTCGCTGGGCCGGCAGGTGGCTCTGAAAGGTGTTTTCGATAAAAAGCTGCGTGACCTGAAGGAGTTGCTTGCTGCTACAACCGATTTGGAAGAGCGTGTTGCGCTCGAACTCCAGATTGAGAAAGTAACGAAGCAGGCACAGACAGTCCCCTTCTTCGAAGACATTGACCTGCGCTACAACAACTTTGAGCGGGTGCCGGTGCCCATTACTTCTGCGGTAATGTTTTGCGTCATGGACGTGTCCGCTTCTATGGGCTACCACGAAAAAGACATTGCTAAGCGGTTTTTCACGCTCTTATACATCTTCCTGACCAGGCAGTACAAGAATGTGGAGCTCGTGTTTATCCGGCACCACACAGAAGCCAAAGAGGTAGACGAAGAGGAGTTCTTCAACTCCAGGGAAAGCGGGGGGACTGTTGTGGCCCCTTCCCTAAAGCTGATGCACCAGATCATCCGGGAACGGTACGACGACAGCTGGAACGTATACTGCTGCCAGGCATCAGACGGCGACGTGTGGAGCCGGGAGGATGCGCTGGAGTGTAAGAAGCTCTTGTCAGATACTATCTTACCGGCTATCCAGTACATGGCCTATATCGAAATAAATAAAAAATCGAGGGAGAGCGACCTGTGGCAGGCCTACAAACGCATCAGCAACGATGAGGAGTTCTCGATACGGCACGTTTACGAGGTATACGAAATCTGGCCTGTCTTCCAGGGGCTTTTCAAGAAGCGGAATGAAGTAGCAGCGGGGTAGTAGTCTTCATTTGGTATCTCGTAGCTCGTATCAGGAAGCACGACAGTCTTTATGCTAGTGCGAATTGTAGCTCTTAAAACCTCCGCTGCTCAAGTTTTATTGTGGTGAAAACACCAACAATGGCGGGTGTTACTTATGGGCTATCCTTGATTTTGATACAAAGCACATTATCTATTTTCTTACTACTGCACGCATGTTTGAGGTATTTGCTGTCAGGCCGCACCAGTGAAGGGGAGAGGAGTACAACCACCCCTGCCCCTCCTTGTCTTATGAGGGGAGTTTTACCTCACCCCAGCCCTCTCCTAAAAACAGGAGAGGGAGCTAAATTGCTTTCTAATGCTCTGTATTTGTAGCTAGCATATAAGATTTCTATAGCTGTTGCTACAAAAGATTCAGATAAAACCGGAACAGCAGATCCCCCGCCTTAGACTCTAAAGGGGGCCCCTGCACCCCCAGGAGGGGGAAGGGGTGGTTGGATAAGGGAACCGATGCTGCGCCTTAAAATCGATTGTGAGCGAGAATACTGTCTGCAATTACATACCTGCGACTTTACATAATAAGCAAACACAAAATCTTTAACTGAAAACACCCATGATGGATAAAGATAAGTACAGAGCGATGTTTTGTAACCCGAACTGGGACTACGACACATTAGAGGCGGCAGATGAAGTGATCAGCAAGATAGGAAAGGAATACCTGAAGCTGAAAACGTACCCGAACCAGATAGAGATTGTGACGTCGGAGCAGATGCTGGATGCCTATGCCCTGACGGGCCTGCCCACTTCATACCCGCACTGGAAGTTCGGGAAGGACTTCGTCCTGAACCAGAACAACTATACCAAAGGCCGCATGGGCCTTTCGTATGAACTGGTCATTAACTCCAACCCCTGCATCAGCTATAACATGGAGAACAACTCCACCTGCATGATGCTGCTCGTGATTGCACATGCCTGCCAGGGACACAATGCCTTTTTCGCCAACAACTACATGTTCCTCGACTGGACGGCTGCGGACTCTATTGTCGATTATATGGTGTTTGCGCGGGACTATATTATGAAGTGCGAAGAGGAGCATGGCGAAGAGGAGGTGGAACGGGTGCTGGACGCCGCACATGCCCTGATGTACCACGGCGTAGATAAGTATAAAAAGCCATCTAAACTTTCCCCCAAAGAAGAGAACGAACGGCTTAAAAGACTGACTCTTAACAAAAGGGAGAACTACGACGACCTCTGGAGAACCTTGCCTCAGGCGCCACCCATAACAGAAGCGGCATTGGGGGAGGATCAAAGGTTTCCGAAAGACCCGGAAGAGAACATCCTGTATTTCATAGAAAAGTATGCCCCGGCACTGCCGCAGTGGAAAAGGGAAATCATCCGGATCGTGCGGAAGGTGTCGCAGTACTTTTACCCGCAGGGGGCTACCAAAGTCATGAACGAAGGATTTGCCACATTCACGCATTACCACATCATCAACAAGCTCTTTGAAGAAGGCTACGTGAACGATGGCTTTATGCTGGAGTTCATCAAGAGCCACAGCGGCGTGTTGTTTCAGCCAGACTACAACAGCAAATACTACTCCGGCCTGAATCCCTATACCCTAGGTTTCAACATCTTCATGGACATCAAGCGCATCTGCCAGGAGCCTACGGCGGAAGACAGAGCCTGGTTCCCGAATCTGATTGGCAAAGACTGGTTGCAGCAGGTGCATTATGTGATGGAGAACTTCCGGGACGACTCCTTTATCCTGCAGTACCTATCTCCGAAAGTTATCCGCGACATGAAGCTGTTCACCATTCTGGATGATGAGGAGGAGGACACTTACGAGATAGGGGCCATCCACAACGAGCGGGGCTACAGGAAGGTGCGGGAGCAGCTGAGCAACCAATACGACCGCTCCTCGCATGTACCCAACATACAGGTAACCAAAGTAGACCTGCACCAAACTAGCAAGCTGTACCTGACGCACTACATACAAAAAGATCGCCGCCTTGACTCTGACAGCACCCAGACCACCCTGGAGCACATCCGCTACCTGTGGGGTTTCCCGGTGGAGCTACACTCAAAAAACAAGCTGGGTATAAATGAGAGTACGTTTGAGGTGAAGTAGGAGAAAGCAGTTTGTAGCATATACCGGTTTTGTATAAGCTGCCTCACTGTGTTTGGCACCGCATCAATTACAATAGAGGGCCCCTACCCCCAGGCGCTCAACGGAAAGTCTGGAAACTAACTTACTTCGTGCTGGCAGACTTCAGTAATAAGTAGCCTCAACAATAGAAAAAGCCATTGGCGGCCTAAAAAAGCAGGCTCCCCTCCTTTGACAAGGAGGGGTAGGGGTGGTTGGACCCGGTACATCAAAAAAACATCAAAAAACGTTGGTAGTTTAAATTGAAATTGAAGAACAATGTTTCCAAAGACATAAAAGACAGATTCCATAAAAAAGGCTCCCCGTGTTTTGCACAGGGAGCCTTTTTTATGGAATCTTCTTACCTAATTTCCCGGCCATGCATTCCAGGGAATGCGGAGGAGTATAAGCGCCAGCCCGATACCATAAAAAATGGCGATGGACTTAAATCCGGCATTTGTGCCCTGCATGCGTTTCGCGCGGGAGTAGCCAATCGTGATCAGGATAACGGCGATGATCATGGTTAGCGGGTGCTCCAGTATGTAAAGCCTGGATACCGAATCGCCCATGGCCTCGCCTGAGAAATTAGAGAACCCCCGTGGCGAAACAAAATATAGGATGATGCCTACTACCCACTGCAGGTGCACCGGGATCAGGCCGAGCAGGCTTAGTTTCCTGTCTTTGTCAGTGAAAAGCCTGCTCCCAAACAGACCGGCAAGGGCAGCCAGAAAGCTGATAATAAGTCCTAAAAGTACCAGATAAGTCAGGTACGAGTGTAAATGCTGTAATCCTGTATACATAGTTTATTTTATTTGCAGGTGTAAATATAGGAAGAAATAGGTAAGCCCTATCATATAGGTGGCTATCACTTTCCCACGGCTAGAAGGAGTGTGTTGCACAACTACCAGTAAATAAATCAAAAAGAAACAAGTCGCTGTAGCCTCCTTAGGCTTTCTTATTTCCAGTTGCTGTAGCAGAGAGAATAGCGGCTGATTCAGCTGATTATTTTTTCCTGAAAGTAAAGCATACAAAAATATTTGCCTGAACATTCTGCCTGCTCCTTAGTTAACCTTCTGAAAACCAACCAAATTAAAATTATGAAAGAGTTAAGCTTTTACATCTGTGCCGCGTTTTTAATGTTTGGATGCACCAGCAGCAACGAAGAAGCGACAGAAAGCGAAGAAATGGTAGCAGAAACAGAAATGGCAACTACTGAAGAAGTAGCCATGGAAACAGAAAAGCCAAATATTGTGGCGTTGGCTTCCAACACTCCGGAGTTGTCTACGCTGGTGCAGGCCTTACAGGCAGCTGACCTGGCAGGCACCTTGCAGGACGGCGGCCCATACACAGTGTTTGCGCCGAGCAACGAAGCGTTTGCAGCCCTTCCGGCAGGTACGCTGGAGGACCTGCTCAAGCCGGAGAACAAGCAGAAGCTGGTCGACATCCTGAGTTACCATGTCACGCAGGGCAATGTGATGGCGGCGGATTTGTCTGACGGCATGACGGTGAACCCGCTCCTGAGTGGTGAGCAACTGAAAGTAATGATAGAAGGTGACAAGGTGAAGGTAAATGACGCCACCGTGACCATGCCGAATGTAGAAGCTTCTAACGGAGTAGTGCATGTGATCGACAAAGTAATACTGCCTCCTTCGGCGATGTAAAACTTCTAGAATTCAGCACCCAAAAGGCAGCCAGGAATTATACTCCTGGCTGCCTTTTTTTTTCTCCTGATGCCGCGCATAAATGGCCCGGGGAGCCTTGATGCTTCAATTGATTCTCTTTATGCTGCTTGCATCAGCTATTAAATACTGCTTTCCTCAAGGTGGTCCTCGTCTTCCTGTCTGCTTGTGCCTGGCGGGTTAAAAAGGCCCCAGTCATCCCACAGGTAGTTCCATGGGTCGAAGCCGGCAACCCACTGCAGGAAGAGCAACCGGTATTCTTCAATGGTCTGGCGGAGCAAGGGCAGGTAGGTGGTGTCCTGAAAGCCGTACAGCTCCAGGGCCGTGCAGTTGGTTAGCAGGTCCCGGGCTGCTTTACGTATCAGCACGGCGTTCTCCATCTGAATATCATACAGGTCTGCTCCTGCTGCACTGGAAATTTTTACGGTGAGGATAGCAGCATCTTCTAACATAAAAACACGGATGTGCTGCAGCATCGAATCATCTTCGGGCACCAGTTCTCCAATGCAGGAGATCAGGTGAAATATTTCTTCTCCCTTCTGGTATATAGGCAGCTTCTTATAGTGGTGCATCAAGGCTTTGGTAATAATTTGTTTTTAGTAATGTTCAGTCTTTGCGATGCACTCTTTAACCCAAACCATGCCAAAAAAGCATAAAGGACCTCCTAATACTTCAAAAAATCCTTGCAAAGGGTAAAAATGGAGGAGAGGTTGCCCATAAAATTCCTTTTCTGAGGGGCTGCAATGCTGTTTTGCTGCTTCAGGAGACAATTGAATTTTCTTTTGAATTTAAAGACTATAAACTCAACTGCCTTCCGGCTATTGGTCGAACAGGAGTACAGCGAAGTGGCTTGCTGCACTGGAATTTTCATCAGGCTCGTGCCCTGCTTAAGACACATCATCATTTCTCAGAAATAAAAACACCTGATCTCAGGAAGAGGCGAGGGGGAGTTACATGCTATAACACAGGGTAAGAACCCATCATCTGCAGCCCCTGATTATGGCTGGTATTCTTATCTTTGTAAGCATGCTGCAGCTTGCGCTCCGGCTAAAGTAATCTCACCTTATATTGTTGTATGATTAAAATGAAAAAGAACCCTTTCGTGCTGCTCCTCTGCTTGCTGGTGGTAGCCTTCACTTCCAATGCCCAGAATGGAAAGGAGCCTGTCAAGGTAACAGACTTACTGAAGATAAAGCAGATAGGCAGTATAGCCCTTACACCCGATGGGAGTAAGGCCGCTTTCTCCGTCACCAGCATTGAACAGGACCCTGCGAATGCAGCCGAGCACAAGTACAGCACCCAGTTGTTTCTCATGCCCGTCAATAACACAGCACAAACTCCCCGGCAGTTAACCTATGGCAGCAACAGCGCCTCGCAGCCTGTCTGGAGCCCCGACGGGAAGCAACTAGCTTTTGTAAGAGCAACCGATGGAAAGCCGCAGATTTACCTGCTTTCTATGGAAGGAGGTGAGCCGGTGCAGTTGACGAAGTTTAAGTACGGCGCGAACAGCCCGGTGTGGAGCCCCGACGGGAAGCAGCTTCTTTTTACATCGGGCTTCGGCCTGAAGGAATTCTTATCTGATTCCCTGCTAAACCCGAACAAGGAAATACCCAAGTGGTCTTACGAGAAGCCGGGTTTCTTCCAGAATGAGAACCTGAACGTAAACGCAGCGAAGCCAAATGCCGATGGCTCTTTAGCGGAAATCCGCTCTTACCTGGATAAAAACGAAAAGGACAACAAAGCTAAAGTTATCAACCAACTCGACTTTCAGGAAGAAGCAGGTGTAACGGGAAGCATAGAACTGTCTCACATCTTTATCATGGATGCCCGGCCGGAAGCTACGCCACGGGATCTGACCCCTGGCTTTTCTACCAGCTACAATCCATCTTTCACAAAGGATGGCAGGCGTATTATCTTCGAAGGAGACAAGGACGATTCGGAGCACCCCAACCGCTCACGTGAATCTGAAATCTTCAGCATCAACACAGACGGAAGCGGGCTGAAGCAGCTTCTAGGGCAAAAAGGAATGGCTTATAGCAATGCTGCCCTGTCACCTTCCGGTAAGTGGCTGGCTTTCCAGTACCAGCCCATTAACGATGTCAGGATTCCCAAGCTTGCCCTCATACCTTTGGATGGCAAAGAAGCAGATATGGTGACTATTCCCTATGACCGAAACAAGAGCAACCTTACCTGGACAGAAGATGACAAGTACTTGTATTTTACTTCCCCCTCTAATGGTGGCGTGCTTCTGAACAGGGTAAGCCCTAAAAAGAAAAACGTAGAGGAGCTTACCGATTTCAACAGCGGTGTGGGCAGCTTTGCTGTTCATAAAAATAAGCTGGTGTATGTAAAAACAGAGGTAGCCAACCCGAGCGAGTTGTACCTGGCGGATGCAACTGCTAAAAATGCAAAGCGAATCTCATCCTTTAATTATGACTGGGTGAAAGACAAGAAGCTGAGCCTGCCGGAGAAAAAGACCTTCACCAACAGCAAAGGCCAGACAATTGAGTATTGGGTGATGAAGCCAACAAATTACGAAGCTGGCAAAAAGTACCCGATGCTACTGGAGATACATGGCGGCCCTACGGCCATGTGGGGCCCGGGTGAGGGCAGTATGTGGCACGAGTACCAGTTCTTCGCTTCCAGAGGATATGGGGTGGTGTACAGCAACCCGCGTGGTTCCGGAGGTTATGGGGAGGAGTTTATGCGCGCCAACATGAAAGACTGGGGCAACGGACCGGCCACCGACATTCTAACTTCCCTGGACCATGCCGTAGCCGAAGGCTGGGCAGACACGGCACGTTTGGCTGTGACTGGTGGTTCTTACGGAGGCTATATGGTGTCCTGGATTCTTGGCCACGACAAGCGCTTTGCAGCGGCTTGCTCGCAGCGCGGCGTGTACGACCTGGGCACCTTCTTCGGGGAGGGCAATGCCTGGCGCCTGGTTCCAAACTATTTCGGGGGTTATCCGTGGGAGGCGGAAAGCAAGCCTATTCTGCAGTCCGAATCACCGCTTACCTACGTGCAGAACATCACGACGCCGCTAATCATTTTTCATGGGGAGAATGACTTACGTACCGGTGTGATACAAAGTGAAATGCTTTACAAAAGCCTGAAGATTTTAAACAGGCCGGTAGAGTATGTGCGTCACCCAGGAGCAACACACGAAATTACCCGTAGCGGAAACAACCGCCAGCGCATCGACCAGATGCTGCGGACCTATGAGTTTTTTGAGCGCTGGCTGAACAAAAACGATACAGCAAAGCTCTAACTCTCTCTTATTTAAAAACGCAAAAGCCGCTTCACGGATGAAGCGGCTTTTGCGTTTTTAGCTGTTGTAATGCAGGATGCAGACCAGGTAAACAGGTAAGATGTATTAGCCAATAAGCTAAATGAGACTCAGCGAATAAGAAAGCTTATAAATCTCTGTAGCCGCCCTTGAATACTTCGTTCACGTGCCATATAGTGAACTCGGGGTCAGGGTAAAAACTCTTCTTTTGAGGAGGCTGAATAGATTTTCCATGATGCTGTAGTAACCATTCATTGGCACCCAGCCCGTTCACTTCATCAGAAACCAGCATTCTAAGATCAGGATTGACAGTAAATGCTCCTAAGTCGAATAATTTATGATGGGTGGCACATAAGGCCAAACCATTTACTTCTACATCCGGGCCACCAGCCTGGTGCCACATGATATGCGCTGCTTCCAAAGCAAGTATCTTGTGCTTTAGCCTTACCCCAAAGCTACATACAGCACATTTATACTCATAGGCTTTCAATATACTTTCCCGGAAGAACGGATCTCGTCTTCGGCGCTGCTTTATTTTGCTAACAACAGGCTCAGCAGTAATATCCAGTCCTACAGCGTCCAATATATCCTGGTGAAGGGTATCAGGGAAATTCTGCTCCAGTATGGCTTCGGCTACACTTCTTAGGAGTTCCGGATTCTGTTTTAGCTGTAGCGTTACGTCATCTGGAAATTTGCCTTGCAGGTCGTGCTCACGGAGAAACTTAGAGCTGTAATCTTGTTTGGTATCTAGCAGCTCCGGTTTATTAAACTGCCATAGGTTGTCATTGGCAAGTTTGGTGAAAGGAAAATTAGGATATAATGTTTTACGTTGCGGCCCAAAATCAAGCAACAGATCCTTTAACCTCGGCTCTATAATAGTGTATGGTATAAAGCCAGTATTTCCCCTTTGAATTTCTCCCAAAGCCAGCAGCATCAGTAGCGGTTTGTGTGGCGCTCTGGTGCCTTTGCTTTGCCAAGTGTTTATGTTCTGGAAGTGGGAGAGGAGGTCTGAGTTGGTCATCAGGATATAAATCTTTCCTTGTTATGATATTCTAGAAACTCTCTTGCTGGTAAAAATTTCGAGGGTAAAAATATATTTTTTTTATCATACTGTATAAAGTAGTTCTGAAGTGTTTCTCTGTCTTGTTTCTGATCTTTGATTTTTGAAGAAATCTTGATTTTAAATTCTGGTGTAATAGTTAAAAGTCCAGACTCAAAAGCTTTATCATGTAGTGCATTGATAGCTATTCCATTTTGAGGATTTAAGCGATTAACTTCATCAACAGCCCACGGTTTTATATGGCCTGCAATCAAAAGTGAAGGGTTACTAAGTCCGGTTATACAGCAGGTTGAGTTATAAGCTGCAAGTATTGTACTTCTGAAAAAGCTTTGGTTAACTCTAACCTTTACCAACTGCTCCCTAATTTTTCCTTCTTTGGGTAAATCAGCTTCTTCAATATTATTTATCGCTTCAACAGTAGAATGCTCAAAGTTTGCACGAAGTTTTTCACTTTCAAAAGGTAGTTCATCCCAATTATTATAAAATTCATTCCAAATTTCTTTGTCGAGTTTGCTTGTATTTTGAGCGCCTTTGATTCCTCTCTCTTTCAGACTCGGATCAAGACTAGCAAAATTTACTAATTTATATGCAACAGAGCTTGGGCTTCTTCCTATTAGCTGAGCTAAATGAATGACTTCGGTGTTACTTTTATGAACCTTCCCAAAGGGTATTTTGCAATACAAATTTATAGCTAAAATTAATTCTTCTCTGGTCCAGAGGCTTTGCCCTTGTTTCATAGGCTAAGTTGATACAATAATTTTTAAGTATGTGTAAACTTTACTGTCAATTAAGATGCCTGCTTAAACAGATGACATTTGTAAGTAACGTAAAGACTTTATCGATCTCATTTTATTGAAATAGACCGTAGAAGCAGAAAGATAGAAAATTTTCTTTTGTATTAGGAAAATTTTCTTATATTGATATAATAACAAAAATGATATGGCTACGACAACCACACAGCATAAAATGAAACCATTAAGAGGGCGAAAGAAAAGTGCACCAGAGGTAGAGAGTGCAGAACTCACCAGGTTTGAGCCTGTCGTACAGGATTCCTTTTCCTTGGTTATGGCTGCACGGGAAGGAGTGTTAGCCAAAGTTGCTTTTGAAGTGGCAGACAGGCTGCTGTTACACCTGTCTCAGATGGCAGATATCTTACATATTACTACTAAAACCTTGCAGAGCTATAAGCAGAGCAAGAAAAAGCTGAACCCAGCGAACAGTGAGCAAACCCTGAAGCTTTTCGCCTTGCAAATGAAAGGAAAAGAAGTATTTGGTGCTGCAGACGCTTTCCGTCGCTGGCTTGAAAAACCAGCGTATGGTCTGGATGGTCAGGTGCCACTGGACTTGTTGGAAACAAGCGGCGGCATTGATTTAGTGATGGAAGAACTAGAGCGGATTGCCTACGGAGATTTAGCTTGAGTGGAAGTCTACAGAATTTGCCTGGCGAAATATGCAGGAGACCTTTTTGCTTCCGGTATTCGTGGCCGCTGGAACATGAAGGGCAGCTTTGTAATTTATACAGCAGGAAGCCGTGCGTTGGCTTGTTTAGAAAATGTAGTGCACCGCAGTGGCGAAGGCCTTCATGACAACTTCAAAACAATTGTTATCGATATCCCTGATGATTTACTTATAGAAATTATTTCATCTGATGACTTACCTGCAAACTGGCAGGAGACAAAAAGCTACCCTGTGTACCAGCCGCTGGGTCATGCATGGTATCAGAAGAGCACATCCCCCGTGCTACGTGTTCCTTCGTCTATTATTCCAGAAGAGTTTAACTACATCCTGAATACCCGCCACTCTGACTTCTCAAGGATCAAGATAAAATCAACAGAAGACTTCTTCTTTGATCCGCGCATCAAAACAGATTTGCCAGGCTAAAGAACTTGTTGTTCGTTGGTCCTAGCCTTATTTGACGTTAGAGCACCAATTTCAGCTTTACATATATTTACCTTTATATCGAATATGTTTGTCCCAGAAACTTAGGAGAGAGCAGGCTAAACATCCTGCCGCTGTTTGCGTTCATGGCTTTATAATGCAATCAATAATAAGATAAAGCAAATGGGGAAGAATACCATTATCGATGCCATTGAAAAACAGGAATGGCTTAAAACGGCAGGAGACGCTGTACAGCCTGCGGTTATCAATGCTTTTGAAGCAGGCGGTGAAGCTGGTCAGCAAATTAAGGATGCGCTGCACGGCACCTGGCTCGGCCATCCCCTGCACCCGGCTATAACAGATGTTCCCATTGGGTCCTGGACGACGGCCGCCGTGCTGGATACCATGGAGCTCATGGGGAAGAAAAAGTATGCACCAGGTGCCGACGCCGCTGTGGCAGTTGGTTTGGTAGGAGCAGTAGGTGCGGCCATAACAGGACTCACCGACTGGACCGGCACAACCAAGGAAAGGCGGAAAATCGGGATGATGCATGGCATGCTGAATGCAGGTGCGGCCGCTCTTTACGTCACATCGCTGTTGCTCCGCCGGCGCAAAAAGACCCGCGGCACTGCCATCGGCCTGTCGATGATTGGCTATGGGGTGGTGAGTTTCGGTGCTTACCTGGGAGGGCATCTTGTATTCGGCAAGCAGGTAGGTGTAGACCACACGGCTACGGCTGTTGAATATCCGGAAGACTTTGTCTCCGTTTTACCGGAAAAGGAGCTAGCCGACAATTCCATGCGCTGTGTCAAGGCCGGTGAAGCTCCCGTGCTACTTGCCCGAAAGAACGGGGAGATATTTGCCCTGGCACATACATGTTCCCACCTGGGCGGCCCACTCTCAGAAGGAGATCTGCTGGATGGTGGCCACGTGCGGTGTCCGTGGCATGGTTCCGTATTTTCTTTGGAAGACGGCAGCGTGGTACATGATCCGGCAACAGAGCCGCAGCCCCGGTTTGAAGTACGGGTAAGAGATGGTCAGATAGAAGTTCGGACTCCCGAAAAATAAATATAGCTAGGGTGAATGATTTTGCGGACTGGTCACAGTACAATGCCGTCAACTCAAGAAAAATACTTGCCAATAGGATCTACTTTCGCCCTTGCTATGTCTTATGAACAGCAAGAAAGTTGTTGGTGAAAACACACAACAACGGCAACGATGCAATAAGTTAACGGCATTGGGTCACAGCCTGTCCGTACAACAAGCTTGGCTATGAAAAGGAGTATAGTCCGATTTCAGGCACTCGCAGGAGCTGCGCACGCTGCGAGGTCCCAGGTAAATGCCTGCTAATCTTTGCAT
This sequence comes from Pontibacter toksunensis, assembly GCF_042686245.1. NCBI lineage: Bacteria > Pseudomonadati > Bacteroidota > Cytophagia > Cytophagales > Hymenobacteraceae > Pontibacter > Pontibacter toksunensis. The sequence continues at coordinate 202,602 of NZ_JBHUOX010000007.1, forward strand.
TGCAGAAGTGTATGATGTAAGTTTAGGTATGCCAGCTACTTCATTCCCTGCTAAGATGAAAAATCTGTGCTTCCTTCTCCTGGCTGTTCTACCCCTCACCACCCAGGCCCAGGCCATTACCAGGCTCGATGGCAGCAAAATAACCGCTGCTGCTTTAGACCAGAAGATACAGGCGCTGGTGAACGCTGCTGACGTACATGGCTTGGCCATCACTGTCTTCAATAACAAGGAGCCGGTATATAACAAGACCTTTGGCTATAAGCGCCTCGACACGAAGGAGCCAATAAAGACCAGCACCAACTTTTATGGCGCTTCGCTGAGCAAGGCGGTTTTTGCGGTGCTCGTGATGAAGCTGGTGGAAGAAGGGGTGCTGGACCTGGATACCCCCCTGCAGGACTATTTGCCCAAACCCATCTATGCCTATGTCCCCACCAAAAAATGGCACGACGACTTCCGCGACCTGGAGCACGCCCCGCTATACAAAGCCATCACCGCCCGGATGTGCCTGGCGCACACCACCGGATTCCCTAACTGGAGGTGGTATGAGGAAGACCAGAAATTGAAGGTAAAGCATACCCCCGGCACAAAGTATCTTTATTCGGGAGAGGGGATGGTGTACCTGCAGGTGGTGCTGGAATATATGATGGGCAAAGGACTGGAGGAGCTGGCGCAGGAAAAGGTTTTTGGTCCACTGGGTATGAAGCAAACGTCGTATACTTGGCAGCCGCGCTTTGAGAAAGATTATGTGGTGGGGCACAATGCAAAGGGGGAGCTTTATGAGAAAGACAAGGACAACGAGGCCCGGTCGGGCAGCACCCTCGAAACTACCCTCGACGACTATACGCTATTTACGGAGGCAGTGCTACAACACAAACTGCTAAGCCCATCCTCCACACAGGAAATTTTCAGCCTCCAAATCAGGATACGGTCGGTCCAGAAGTTCGGTCCATTGAGTGCGCGCGACACCACCGCCAATGACGCCATCAACCTTAGCTATGGCTTAGGTTGGGGGCTGCTGCAGTCGCCCTACGGCACGGGCGCTTTCAAAGAAGGGCACGGTGACGGTTTCCAGCATTATGCCATTATCTTTCCGGAGCAGGGCACCGGCATCATCATCCTCAGCAACAGCGACAACGCCGAAAGCATCTTCCAATACTTGCTTGAGACCGCCATCGGCGACACTTTTACGCCCTGGTACTGGGAGAACTATATCCCCTACGATAAGAAATAAAGAGGATTGAAAACAGGTAAGGAGAAAATCAGGGGTTGTGCGGAGAACCGCTTGCGAGTATGGCTGCTATCCAGGAGCATGCTGTATAATACGCTGCATCCTGTTGCTCCCGCGCCTGGTCAGTAGGGAAGGATAGTTGATGCTGCCAGAAAAAGAACCAGTACAACGGCTTGTTAACTGCTTCTTGTGAACTGAAGTATTAACAAAGAACTGGTGTATAATCTGCTGCAGGTCGTGTCACGGTGTTGGGTGCAAAAAAGAAAGCCGGCTGTCAGTATAACAGTCGGCTTTCTTATCTAAAAATGCGCAGGGTTTAGCGCCTAATTAGGTTTTACATATATTCAATCTTTATTCTCTTCCTCCTCCTGAACCGTCACGGTTCTTGTTTGCTTGGTGGTGTCGTACTCCACCACTGTTTCTGTCACTTCATATTCAGTAGCCACAGAATCGCGGTCCACTACAACGCCTTCCTGTTCAGAAGCAGTTGTATTTTCGGTACGCTCACAGGCCATCATGCTTATTGTTGCCAGCACGAGGGCACCTGAATAAAATATCTTTTTCATGGCTTTACAATTAAGTTCAGTCTTTATTTAATCCTATACCTGTAATTTTGTTCCCGGTATCAGGATGGCTTTAATACGTGTATAAGAAGAAAAAAGGTTTAAAATCTTCCATTAGAATTTTTGCTACATGTAAAATGTACAAAACAAGCACGTGAGAGGGTGGTGCAGCCTGTACACAAAAATACCGGCTATTCTTTGACTGAGGGGCAGCCCCAACAGGAACAACTCCTGTACTTCCGGAGCAGCTCACCTTGCAGAATAAAGACTTTAAAATTTTTTATTCATCAGGCAACGCTTCTGCTGATGGCCCGGTCTTACCATCAAAATGAAACTGTCGATAATAAAACTATGAAAATTACGCGCATGAAATTAAATCAACTCGTGCTGATGGCAGGACTCAGCTTGTCTACCTTGTTTTTCTCTTCCTGCGATAAGGAGAACATTGTGCCGGTTACTCCCGGCACTCCAACAACAGGAACACCTCCTGCCAACCCTACCAACCCGCCGACGAATAACACGCCGCTGCCGCCTGTAACGCAAGGCAGTCTGGTAAAGCAGTTCGACACGCAGGTCTACCGGTACGATGCGCAGAACCGGCTGGTGGAACTGAGTTCCTCCAGCCAGAATGACATTGGGTATGTGGTGGAATATGAAAACGACAAGCCCGTAAAGCTCACCTACAGAAACGGGAACCACCTGCTGTATACTTATGAAGGAGACAAGGTGGTGGAGGCTGTTCAGTATACTCCCGACAATAAGGTGACTTTCCGGTTTGCTTTTGAGTACGATGAAGACAGGCTGGTGAAAGAAACAACCGTCACCTATTTGGATTCTGAGCAGGGCCACCTCAGTATAAAAGAGTATTTCTACGATGCCCAGGATAACATGACGGATCTTGTCATCACCTGGTCACCCACAAACAGCCCGGATGATATGCGCGGTCCATCTACTATAAAGTGGGGCGATTATGATGACAAACCAAATCCGGTGCCTTACGCGAACATGTTCTTTTACCTTCCGGGGGTAAAGCTCTACCAAAACAACCCCGGCTTCAGAGCCCCTGGAGAGCACAAGGAACGGTATACCTATACTTACCACGCATCCGGGATGCCAAAAGACCGGACACTGCGTCTGGAGGAGCATCCTCATCTGCCGCCTTTTACCGAGGCCTATATTTATCAGTAGTTAAATCCTGCTTCTTCCGCTGCAACAGGAGAAGAGACTGGATTTAAAAATACACACAGCCGTTTTACCTTCCAGGTGAAGCGGCTGTTTCTTTTCCAGGATTCCGGGGAAGGCGACGCTGACTGAACAGGTGGTTTTGAGGTGGTGAAGGCAGGTGCTTGGAGCCAGCACAAAAAATAATCCTATAATCTGCTGATAATAAATAGGATATAACATGGCAAGGTGGATATTTATGAAAATAGATGCAATTTTATTCAACCAGTTATCTACCTTCGCCCGTATATAGGCCGATTAACATCAAAACTAACACAAATACGATTATGATAAAGAAACTATTATTTGCAGCCGCCCTTATGTTTGGCACTTTTTCAGCAGCGCAGGCGCAGGCCACATTCGGCGTAAGAGGAGGAGCTAATCTTTCAACTCTTTCCGGAGACGTGAATGATGAGAATATGTTTGAGAACAAAGTGTCTTTCCATGGGGGTCTTACGTTAAATTTCCCGCTCGTGGAGGACTTCGTGTCGCTTCAGCCGGAGCTCCTTTACTCCAGAAAAGGCTTTAAGAGCAGTGGTCAGGAATACACCAACCTGCTGTTGCAGAAAAGAAGAAGAGAAGGAAACGTGAGCTACAACTACCTCGATTTACCTGTACTTGCTAAAATAAACGCTGGTCCGCTGTACTTCGAGATGGGACCGCAGCTGAGCTACCTGCTGAACGTGAACAACGAGACCAAGCTGTACGATGGCAATGATAACCTTATCGCGAGTACCGAGTCAGAGAAGAGCAAAGATGGCTTATCTCAGTTTGAGGTAGGTTATGCCGCCGGTATTGGTTTTGCGGCGAATAACGGCATCAGCCTGGGCGTGCGTTACAATGGTGCCTTCACCGACTTTGTAAAGGATGCGGAGTACATGGAAGGTGATCTGTCCAATGCCCGTCACTCTGTATTCATGCTGACACTTGGCGTTCGCTTCGGCAACTAACCTAAAGATTCAGGCCTATTAAACCAGCCAGCCTTGCCCTTCCGGCAGGGCTGGCTTTTTTATGTAGTTATGATGGTTGAGCTCGTCATTTTATTCATCAGCAAAAGGCTCTTTAAGTTATTCTCTGTAAGTGCTCGTCAAACGATGTTATTTATGTTTTCTACCTGGCAAGTCAAACCACCCTTAGCCCTTGCTGCTTTCTTCCTGACTCTAGTACGTACCGTTTTGTGTGTTTTCACCAACAACTAAACATCTGGACAGCTGTCCTTATGAAGATTAATGTATCTGCTTTCCCGGGTCAAACCACCCCAACCCCTCCTTGTCCAAGGCGGGGAGTCTGTTTTTTAAATATGTTAAAAGCTCTTTTCATAGGGAGCAGTGGTTTCTAAAAAGTTGCTCATATGATTTCTGCCAGCTCGAAGGAAAAACGATTCCGGTTTTTCTGTGAAGCGCCTTGTAGATGTTCCGGTGCTGAACGAAGTGAGGCAGCCCGAGCAGAGCTATAGAGGGCCCCTACCCCCGGCAGGTTCAGCTACACAGCGCTGAACGGGAAAACGCGCCCTCGCGGGAGTGGAGCGCAAAGACAGAAAATATGGAAAAAGCCATCCATGAGTCGCTGGATGAACAGCTGCTACGCGAGCTTAGACAGGAATAGAATATAGAGTCTAGAAAGAACAGAGTATAGAAAAGAACAGCATATGAAAACTGAGTATTCATCGTTTAGAGTATAAGCTAACTTCACGACACGAATCATACTATTGCCAGCAGCCTTCGGCGGGATGACATCGTTCCTCGTATAAAAAATAAAATCTAAACCTTACCATTACCTATGTTAGTATTCTGGACATTCGTTGTGGCGGCACTGCTTGGGTATGTGATCGGCCATTATGTAAAACCTAATCACAAGCTGCAGAAAGCCATCAAAATCGCCCGCGAAACCTGTCAGGCGGTGCTGGAACAGGGCAACAAAGGCGTATACCGCACCATCGTGACGGAGCAGAATAAAACCTCGGAGCTCGTGATAGAAGTGAAGGAACTGGCTGTAACCAGTGGCGGGCAGGTAAAAGTGGAGTACCTGGAGGCGTACTATAAAAACCCGGAGTTCAGAACACGGAAAGGGGAGGCCTTATTGAAAGAGGTGCGCGAATTATTAGGAGATTACCTGCCTTTAAACGAAATTGAGTGGTATGAAACGTCTGAGCGCCACGAGCAGATAAAAAGGCACCTGAGCACTTTGGATAACCTACGCAAACACCAACCCGAAGCATAAAAACCATGGAAAACACAAACCTGACGCCTGCTGAAAGCAAAGAACAGCAAAAGCAAAGAGCTACTGAAATCGCCAAGACCATCGATGTCAACAAGCCGGATTCCCTTACCAACTTTGGCGTGGAGACGCAGCGCAAGCTAGGCTACTACTCCAACGAGCTGCTGACAAAAGTAAAGGCAAAAGACTCTGGTGACGCTGGCACCGCGATCAATGAGCTGCTGGCACAGGTAAACATGATCAAGATTGACGAAGAGGAGAAGAAGGGCCTGTTTTCGCGCCTTCCTTTTGTAAATAAAATAAAAGACAGGTCGCAACGCCTGGCCAGCCAGTACAACAGCATTGCCGAGAACGTGGATGATGTGGTAGTAAAGCTGGAGAAAACGCGGCAGAGCATCATGAAAGACTCCACCAGCCTGGAGGTGATGTTCAATCAGGCAGTAGAGTACATACACGAGGTGCGGGCGGTGATTGCTGCCGGTAAAATGAAGATAGAGCAGCTGGAGAACGAGGATATTCCGAAGCTGCAATCAGAGGCGGAGGCCAGCAACAACGATGAGCTTATTGTGCAGCGTCTCAGCGATATGATCGCCTTCAAAGACCGCCTCGAGAAGAAAGTGCACGACCTGACGCTGTCTCATACCATCGCCACCCAATCGATGCCACAGATCCGGATGATCCAGACAACAAACGATGTGCTGGCGCAGAAGATACAGAACTCTATTGTGACGGTAATCCCTGTATGGCGCCAGCAGGTGGCCATTGCCCTGGGGCTGGAAAAGCAGCGGAAGGCACTGGAAATACAGAAAAGAGTCACCGATACCACCAACGAGATGCTGCTGAAAAACTCGCAGCTGCTGAAGACCAATGTGGTGAACGCTGCACAGGAAAATGAGCGCGGCATTGTAGACGTGGACACGCTGAAAAAAGTAAACAAAGACATGGTGGAGACGCTGGACGCCGTGCTGAAAATATCGGAAGAGGGTAGCAAGAAGCGGGCAGATGCCGTGAAAGAGCTCGCCGCGGTACAGGAAGAGCTGAATAGCAAGATCATTGGCACCTTCGGCAAATCAAAGAAAATTGAAACCGAATAATGGCAACAGAAAAAGAGCAGCATAAGACCTCCAGCCGCATCCTGACAGAGGAGCAGGAGGAGCTCCTCGATCTCTATATCCAGAATCTCGACGGGTATTATATGGAGCTGCAGGCGACAGATGCGATACAGGTTGAGATAGAAACGCAGCATCTAAAAAAGATACTTAGTCCATGATGAATTTTTTGCGTTCCCTTTTCGGGCTGAATGGCGCAGCCGGCGAAAGAACGGTAGTCGGGAGCACGGAAGGGATAGATGTAAAAGACGTTCACTATATAAAAGATTCTAACAAGCGGCTGACGGCACTTCAGGAGCTGCATAACCGGTACAGTGGCACACTGCACGCGGAAAAGATAGAGACTGTTTACCACAAGACGAAGGAGATCCACAGCTACCTGGTCGGCCGGAAAAGAGTGCATGAGCTCGAGTTGTTCCACCTGCAGCACACCGACCATTTCCTGAACACCTTTCATGTGATCATGGATGCGCACCAGCAGCAGCACGCCAAGGCAGCTGCTTTCCGTAGGGCAGCCGCCAGAGCAGATGGAGCCATACGTAAAATAGCGTCCGCTGCTTTCCCCAAAGACAGGAAAGAAGTGAAGGCTGCGCTACAGGCAAACCGTGAAACCAGCGATAGGGCCCATGCAGATTTTGTTGAGTCTAAAACACCGGTGCCAGGGCTTGCAGTACCCCAGATATCCATAAACACCTACTCCAAAATTGTCTACCTCAAAGAAACCATCTCCGGTGGCCTGGTCACGCACGAAATAGGCTTTACCTCCACACCGGAAGAGAAAGAAGACTTTATCGACTATGTTTCAGAGCGGCTCGGCATCGACCAGATTGCTTATGTTGGCAACGCCCTGCTTTACATTCCCACCCACAACAGCTCCCCGCCAGCCGAAATGGTCCCCGTCATCCACTGGAACGGCTCCCCCTACGCCCTCACCCTGGAAGATTGCCGCCTCTTTCCCGTAAGGACCTATAGGAAGAGTAGGTGAGACTTGGGTTAGAGCATCTGGAGACTTAAGCTGAGAAAAGGTTATTTAGATAAGCCAAGAGTTTTTAAATAAGCCAAGTAATGAAGATTAGTCTCAAAAAGCAGTGATGTTTCGTTCTGCCACATTCTCTTCAGGGAAAGAATTTCTTGTAGCGCAAGTTGAGTCACCTAAAAAGAGGGGGAATCTTACCTGATACCCCAATAGCAGAATGGAAAAATCTATTCTATAATAGAAGCCACCAACTTATTACTCCCGCCACCATTCCTTTTTCGGCACACTTTGATGTAGAATTACAGGCTCGCCGATGCGTGGCGTTGTAACCGGCACATCGAGTTCAGCTGCTTTTTTAGTGGCACGTTCAATTGGATCTGTCCAGCTGTGCATGGCGAGGGTGAAGGCTCCCCAGTGGATGGGCATCAGCAGTTTTCCTTTCAGGTCGATGTGCGCCTGCACAGTTTGCTCCGGCATCATGTGGATGTTGCGCCAGAGCTCATTGTACTGGCCGCACTCCATTAATGTAATGTCAAATGGGCCGTACTTTTTCCCGATCTTCTCAAAGCCATTGAAATAACCGGAGTCACCGCTGAAGAAGATGCGGTCTTCGCGGCCCAGGATAACCCAAGACGTCCATAGCGTTTTCATTCTGTCAGACAGTCCGCGGCCAGAGAAGTGGCGGGATGGGGTAGAAGCAAAAGTTAATCCGCTATAGGAGGCCTCCTGCCACCAGTCCATCTCCGTGATTTTATCTGCAGGCACACCCCATCGCTCCAGGTGCGCGCCAACGCCCAGGGCCACAAAAAAATGCCCTGTTTTCTCAGAAAGCTTCTGAATAGAACCATAGTCGAGATGGTCATAATGATCATGCGAAATCAGTACAGCATCAATCCGGGGTAAAGCCTCGATGGAGACAGGCAGTTCAGAAAAGCGCCTGGGGCCCAGGAAGCTGAGAGGGGAGGCGATGTCGCCCATCATCGGGTCCAGAAGCAAACGTTTGCCATCTATTTCTATCAGGAAAGCAGAATGCCCCAGCCAGGTGATGATAGTCGCGGTATCCTGCAAACCATTTAACTGGTTTATTCCTATGTTCTGAACAGGCAGTTTATAATCCGGCTGCTGATCAGTGCTTTCTCCAAATAGCCTCATCGAAATCAGCTTTACATAGCCTCTAAAGCCAATATCCATGTTGGTTTCTACCGGGTTCTGAAACTCACCTTCAAAATAATTAGGAGACTGCTGGATTACCTTCAGGCGTTCTCCTTTTGATTCAGCGCCAAATTGGGGTGAGAATTTCTGCAGCGAACAACCAGCCACCGTTGCCAGTAAAATGAAAAATCCGAGTAAATAGCAAGCGACTTTTATACTTTTCTTCATTGCGTTTTATTTATGTCTCTGCTAAAGTGCCCTTGCCAAGGCGTTATCGTTCTCAAAGTTACCTGTTTCTCTATCGCTTTATACATTTCGGAATGTACAGCATTTAAGGCTGAAAGTACTCAACAGGAGCGGAAGTGCTTTGTTTCTTTCTTCTAACAAAAATATTCTCCTTGCCATCATGATTTAGGTAACAAGAACAGGTATTTAAAGAAGCTGCAGAAAGTATAATGCCACTTATACTTTTGCGTGGATATGCTTCTCATAGCTGCATGTTAGTGCTCTAATTAACATGAGTTCGGAAAGAAAAGGTAAAGCACGGTGAATGATTTGCCTACACATTATGAGCGGCTGCATGCAAGGAGGTAGCAAAGGGGATGTACCACTTGCCTTTCATGTAACATAGCGATGTATAAAGTGAAGCTTAGGCTTTTATAATATGTTACTTTTACGCCTTTATTATTTAAGAATAAGTTTAAAAAGTACTAATTATGTGCTTGTTTTCGATGAGAGGATATAGGAGTTTATTAATTTGGCACTTAAAGGGCATGTTACTTAGACCTTGATTTATTCCTTTGGTTTTATTGGTATAATACTCATTTTTAGTATTGTTATACTAATTGATTTATACTTCATGTATTCACATTGAAATTATCAAAGGAAAAGTTAAACAATACAAAAGGCAATCCGTTTCATGACTTATATATTTAAATAGAAAATATTTCTGCTTCTGACTATTCCTTTCCAGCTTTGCTGGAAGATTAAGCGTAATGCCCGTTAGCGCTTTTGTCTACTGGTTTGTTAAACCTTTGTTTATTCTGTTTTTCCTGGTGCTATGAGGCTATCTTATACATGGGTTCATGCAGAACAAGCTTATCTAATGTACTACTCCCGGTAAAACTATACCCCTTATAAATGGAAGTTACCCTTCTTCCTTTATCTGCCACGCCTCGCTATTTATTTACTATACCAGATAGGTTTAGCTTAAAAGGCTAAATGTTAATCCGGTCAGCCAAAAGTTCGGACTGATTCACATGATAACAAACAGGGATGCTCTGAGATATGGAGCAATGGAAGCATACTCCCTGCTGTACACTCCTGTGTTTTTAAATGCAGCGTAAGTCCATTTACAGACAGCTGATTGCACTACCTCTAAACCACATCGTAATGGTTCTGCGAGTTGATGTTATATCGTTTATAAGAGAAGTGATACCCGCTTTTTGTGCAGCTAAAGTCTGACATAACACTAGAACAGGTTACAAAAGACAACTTCCCGGGGGATTATGAAGCTTTAGTAAAGGTTTGGCAAAATCAATGCTACGGCCCAGTTTCTACAAATTACAGCCAAAGTCTGCTCCATCATCCGGAGTTCCTAGCTATTCTGAATCAATCGCCCTGTGTCACCTCCATACTGGACCTGCGCACGCAGCAGTTTGATTTTATCAGTAGCAATGTAGAAGCCATTCTGGGGTACGCCAGCTGCCGCTTTGTACAGGGGGGGCTTGCCTTCTACAACACGGTTGTGCACCCGGACGACCTGCAAAATACCTGGAAGCTAAGAAGAACGATTTGGGAGTTTATACTCACCCTGCCTGCAGCCGATCAGGTTCAGTTTAAGTTTAACTACGATTACCGCATCATCAAACCGTGTGGAAAGGAAGTGAGGGTGTTCGCACAGAATTCTGTACTGCAGTCAGACAACAGAGGCAATATCACGCATATAATGGCCGTATACTCTGATATTTCTCATTGGAAGAAAAGTGAGCAACAGCTAGCTTCTATTGTTTCGAACGCAAAGGATACTTGCCTGTTCTTTTCTACGGAAGGCAATGAACCCTGCCATACACCAAGCAGCCTGAGCAAGCGTGAACTGGAAATAGTAAAGTTGATGGCCGAAGGCTACAGCAGTAAGATCATTGCCGATAAGCTCTTTATTAGCTTTCATACAGTGAACACACACCGACAAAAGATAATGGAGAAGACAAAAACCAAAAACACGGGCGGGCTGGTGCAATTTGTGATTTCTCATGGGTTAATCTGACAATACTGAAAAATCAGTATTGAAAGCAGCGGCTTAAAACATTATATCTCTTTCAACGGGATTGGTATGTACAGAAGTAATCCGGATGGTACAGCTGCTCTTTTGATAAAGAGGGTAGGTTTAGAGCAGGAAAGCCATGAGGCTGTTTTACATAACCAGTTCTAATATTTACAGCCGCTGCCTGTGCTGAGCTCCTCCCATTTTTAGGACATGTGAAAAGTAGAGAATTCGGGTTCTACTATATTACATTCCACCCACTCTTCCGGCGTCTTGTCGCCCAATGAGCTATGGGGCCGGAATTGGTTATACTCCTG